>DATJHZ010000347.1:0-7767 GCA_035493595.1 Cyclobacteriaceae bacterium
AGATTTTGGATAAAAAAGTATCCCTGCGAGCTCATGAAATGGACTTAAAAGGTTTGCTGGCTGAAATTGAAGCCCAAACCAACGTTAAGTTTACGTACCGCTCACGCGTGATACGCGATTACCACCGAATAACCATTAACACAACGCAGATGAAGCTTGGTGAACTTCTTGATGTAGTTCTTGATCCAAGCATTGAATACGAAGTTGTAGGAAAGCAAATTGTGCTTAAGTCTAATCCGAGTATTGAGGTGACATCAGCGGAGGTAACCAGTTCAATTCCTAATCAGATGCAAGTTACGGGTACTGTTAAGGATGACACAGGATCGCCAATGCCTGGTGTAAATGTTTTGGTAAAAGGAACCAACAATGGAACATCAACGGATACAAATGGCTCATACTCCATTCAGATTGATGATGAAAACAGTGTCCTTGTATTTAGTTTCATCGGCTATACAACTCAGGAAATAACAGTTGGTAAACAAACAACTATAGACGTTAATCTTGTTGCAGATGTAAAAGCGCTTCAGGAAGTTGTAGTTGTTGGTTATGGTGAGCAAAAGAAAATAACTGTTACCGGTGCTGTTGTTTCTGTAGCAGGAAGTGATTTACAGAGATCACCAGCGATCGATCTTTCAAATTCATTAGCAGGTAGAATGGCAGGTGTTTCTGCAATTCAGGCCAGTGGTGAACCAGGCTATGATCAATCAACAATTCGTATTCGTGGTGGTGGAACATTAACAGCAGCAGGTAGCAATGCTCTGGTTGTTGTTGATGGTATTCCTGATCGTGATGGTGGGCTTAACAGAATAAGTCCGCAGGATATTGAGACGATGTCTGTGTTGAAAGATGCTTCAGCTGCTATCTACGGTGCAAGAGCAGCCAATGGTGTTATACTCGTTACTACCAAACATGGTAAAGTAGGACCGCCACAAATAACGTACGATCTTAATCAGGGATGGTCACAACCAACGGTGATACCAAAGATGTCGAACGCATCAGAGTATGCTGCCATCATGAATGAAATACCGATGTATAAGAAAATTCCGGCAGGTGAGTGGTCCAATGCATGGGCAAGTATTCAGCAAACAGGCTCATACACTTCTCCAACATCGGGAATTGGTACTATAAATTCTCAGTTCAGTCCAACAGATGTTCAGAAATATAAAGATGGTTCAGATCCTTGGGGACATCCTAACACAGATTGGTTTGGAACTGCATTCAAGAAATGGGCACCACAGGTTCGTCATAATTTACAAATAAGCGGCGGTACGGAAGCTGTAAAATATTTAGCTTCTATTGGCTACTTAAGTCAGGATGGAATCTATAAGAATACAGCTACGAAGTACAAGCAATATAACTTTCGTATAAACCTTGATGCCAGAATAAATAAATACATCAATACAAGTCTGGGTATTATGGCTCGTGAAGAAGTTAGAAACTTCCCGACACAATCATCAAGTGCAATTTTTCGTATGCTGATGCGTGGAAGACCTACTGATCCGGAAGTATGGCCGAATGGTTTGCCAGGCCCTGCCATTGAAAATGGACAAAACCCAATTGTTATCACTACAAATGCTACGGGATACGATAGAAATCCAACGGATTATCTTCAGTCAAACGGAAAGGTTGAGATTACAAATCCATGGATAGAGAATTTGAAGTTGACTCTTATGGGATCTGCCGATAAGAAAGTAAATAATGATAAGAAATGGGAGACACCCTGGTATTTGTACACATGGAATAAAACAGATTATGAAGCAGATGGTGTAACGCCTAAGCTAGTGAAGGCACTGAGTTCTACATTCACAGATCCACGTCTTACTATGAGCAATGAAAATGCGTTGAACACAAATTTAACTGCATTGTTAAGTTATGATCATTCATTTAATAATGGTCACACTGTTGGCGTTATGGCTGGTGCCACTCGCGAGACATTTAAAGACGATAACTTTTTTGCTTTCGGAAGGAATTATATTTCTACTGCAGTTGATCAATTATTCGCACGCGGATCGGAGTTACAAAATACCGGAGGAAGTGGTTTTAAACGTACCCGTCTCGGTAACTATGGTCGCTTCACTTATAACTATAAAGAAAAATATCTTGCTGAGTTTATCTGGCGATATGATGGATCGTATAACTTTCCGTCAAGTAGCCGGTTTGGGTTCTTCCCTGGTATCCTGGTTGGTTATAATATTTCCAACGAAGAATTTTTCCAAAACCATGTTAGCTTTATCAACTTCCTGAAGATCCGTGGTTCTTATGGACAGATGGGTAATGATCAGATTTATTTCAATAAAAATGGTACAGATGTTTTACAAGAATACGGTTATCTGCAAACATATGGATTTGGTCAGTACCCTGTTAATAGCCAGGTAGCAACAACACTTACAGAAACAGTTGTTGCCAATCCTAACTTTACATGGGAGAGAGCAAACAATCTTAACATTGGTCTTGATGGAACATTGCTAGGTGGCAAACTTGATTTCACATTTGAATATTTCGACAACCGCCGTAATAATATTTTAATACAGAAAACAGGTTCAACACCTGCATCATCAGGTATCTCAACAATTCTTCCTCCTGTAAATGCTGGTAAAGTAAATAACACGGGCTTCGATTACAACGTGCGGTATAAAGGCGAGGCAGGTGCGTTGAAGTTCCAAATTGGTGTTAACGGTGGATATGTTCAGAACAAAGTTGTGTTCATGGATGAAATTCCCGGAGCTCCAAAATATCAAAAGCAAACCGGCAAACAATACGGTGGGTTCCTGGTATATAAATCAGACGGAGCATTTAAGAACCAGGCAGAGATTGATGAGCAGACTCTTGATTACAGCGCGGTTACTTCACAGCTACTGCCAGGTGATATGAAGTTTAAGGACATTAATCATGATGGAAAAATTGATGCTAATGATAAAATAAGATTAGACAAGACAATTAATCCTAAGTTCAATTTTGGTATCACCATGAATTTCCAATATAGAAATTTTGATCTGGCTATCTTGTTTCAGGGAGCCATGGGTGCGCTTCTGCCATTTGGAACAGAGTCAGGCGATATCGGAAATTATTTAAAGTACAGTTATGATAACCGTTGGTCTATCGATCATCCAAGCGGTACAAATCCTCGTCTGGCTTCACGCGGCGATACTTATTATACAGGAGGTAATTTTGGAAACAACACGTACTTCTTATTTAATAAGAATTATATCAGGCTTAAAAATCTTGAGTTAGGATACTCAATTCCTGAGGCACTCGCTTCAAAGGTTGGCTTAAGCAAAGTTAGAATCTATGTTAATGGATTAAACCTGTTAACACTGGATAAGTACAGAGGAAAATTATTCGATCCTGAATCAACTTCAGGAAGCGGACAATATTATCCTCAGGCCAGGGTAATCAATACGGGTCTTCGTTTAACTTTTTAAACCATGATTTCTATGAAAAATATAGCAATAAAAATAGGGCTGGTTTTATTAGTGATTTTGCCCATGTCATGTAATAAAGATTTTCTGAATACAAAACCTATCGATAAAGTTCCGAGTGATGTTACGTGGAGTGACGGACCATTATCGCAAGCTTTTGTATTTAATGTTTATTCCTTTTTGGGATACGGTGGATTTGAAGAACAAATGCTTGCAGCTTATACCGATGAGGCTATGTTTACGCACGCAGGAAGAAACATCAACACCTTTAATGAAGGAACAGAAACAGCTTCCGGTCTTGCATGGACAAGCCCAACGTATGAATGGGGTAATATGTATCTGGCCATCAGAGAGGCTAACGTTGCAATAGCTAACCTGCCTACAGCAACATTTGATGATGTGGCATTAAAAAATCAGTTATTAGGAGAAGCTTATTTTCTCAGAGCTTATTTTTATCATCAACTGGTTCGCTATTATGGTGGGGTTCCACTTGTTGATAAATCGTATGGATTGAATGAGGATTATACAATTTCCAGAAGTTCATATAGCGATTGTATTGATTTTATTGTTGCTGATTTAGATCAGGCTGCAACGTTGCTTGATGGAAAAACTATGGCTCCCGGACGTGCATCCAAACTTTCAGCATTGGCTTTAAAGTCAAGAGTATTATTATATGCTGCAAGCGATTTGCATGACATTCCAACAGCATCAGCTGCGTCTACTTTAATAGCAGGTTATGGTCATCAGGATTTGATAGGCTACACGAGTGGTGATCGTACAAGTCGTTGGCAGGCAGCTCAGGATGCTGCTAAAGCTGTTCTTGATGCAGGAACAGGTTATAAACTGGATTTAGCTGCGCCGGCTTCTTTTGATGATGCTAAAGCAAATTACATTTCCTTATCAATGGGAGGAGGAAGTAAAGTAGCAGATGCAGCAGCAGCGACAGAGTTACTTTTCCAACGCACATTAACGCCACTCTATGCGGTTGAGAATAACTGGCCATTAGGACCAATTCACTTTGGTATTAACAATGGCCCTAACGGATATCACAACTGGGCAGGTAACACACCTATTCAGCAGTTGGTTGACGATTACCAAATGATGGATGGAGCAAAATTTGATTGGAATGATCCTGCACATAGTGCTGCACCGTTTACAGACAGAGAACCCCGGTTTTATGCATCAATTTTATATGACGGTGCTCCATGGAAACCTCGTCCTACAGACGTAGTACCTTATGATAAGGTTAATCAGGTTCAGACAGGTTACTATGATGATGGTGCTGGTGGAAAAATAAATGGCGTAGATACACGAGAATCTCCAATTGAGAACTGGAATGGTAGCCGTACGCATTACTATGTAAGAAAGTTTATCGATCCAGATCCTTCTATTGTAGAGAATCAATCAAGCTATCAGTTAGTACCATGGCCTTTTTTACGATACACCGAAGCTGTATTAAATTATGTTGAAGCCTCTATTGAATTAGGAGATGAGTCAGAAGCTAAAACATGGCTTAATAAAATCAGGTATCGCGTAGGATTACCGGCAGTGACGGAAACAGGTACTGCACTTCGCGATGTTTATAGAAATGAAAGACGATTAGAATTGGCTTATGAAGAGCATCGTTATCATGATGCACGCCGATGGTTAATAGCTCCAACTACATTGGGTAGAGGAATCAAGATTATTCACGTTGATGCAACGTTGAAAGCCGCTCAGACAGCTCTCAGTCCTTATCACCATGACGAATCTGTATATGACTATACCTATACTGTACAAAACAATACAGATAATGAAACCAGAACATGGAATGATAAGATGTATTATAGACCGTTGGCCAGAGACGAAATAAATAGAAACATAAAACTCAAAGGGTTTAATAACCCTGGTTATGGAGATGAATAATTCCTCTTTTTAAAATTTCATATTTGAAAATCTATCCCGTTCATTCGGGATAGATTTTTAGTTTTTACTAACATAATGCTGATGCCGTATTCTACTTTTTGTAAACAACTGATCTCTGTTGTCTTTATTCTCCTAATCGTTAGTTGTAATCATGAATCTCATCAGGATGTAACTGTTGCATCTGAAGAAGGAAATAAACCTACACTGTTTACATTGCTATCTTCACAGCAAACCAACGTTACATTTAATAACGTACTCACTGAAGGATTGAATACCAATATTTTAATGTATGAATATTTCTATAACGGTGGAGGTGTAGCAGCTGGAGACTTTAATGGTGATGACTTGATTGATTTGTATTTCACCTCAAACATGGGTGAGAATAAATTATATCTCAACAAAGGCAACATGCAATTTCAGGATGTGACATCTGTCAGTGGAGCAATGGGGAGAAGTGGTCCATGGAAAACAGGTGTAACACTGGTTGATATTAATGGCGATAACAAACTTGATCTTTATGTTTGCTACTCAGGCATGGTGCGCGATGAGAACAGAGTTAATCAATTATTTATTAATGAAGGTAATGATGAGAAAGGTATTCCTCATTTCAGCGAAAAAGCTGGTGAGTATGGTTTAGCATCTGCAGCCTACAGTAACCAGGCATACTTCTTTGACTGCGATCGTGATGGCGATCTCGATGCCTTGCTGTTGAATCACAATCCAAAAGCACTTCCTATTCTTAATGAAGTGAGCACAGCAGAGATGTTCAAAAAAGATGATCCTTTAATTGGTGTGAGACTTTACAAACAAAACAAAGGTCACTTTGAAGATAAAACAGTTGCAGCAGGTATTAATGGATCAGCATTAACGTATGGGCTCGGCATTGGCATTGGTGATTTTAATAATGATAACTGGCCTGACTTCTACATTTCAAATGACTACAATGTTCCTGATTATCTCTACATGAATAATCACAATGGAACATTTACAAACAAACTTGAACAGAGCATTGGCCACACCAGTCAGTTCTCCATGGGTAATGATGTTGGCGATATTAACAATGATGGCTGGCAGGATATCATAACGCTTGACATGCTTCCTGAAGATAATCATAGACAAAAACTCCTACTGGCACCTGATAACTATGGCAAGTTTGATTTGAATGTGCGCTCAGGTTTTTATTACCAATACATGCGTAACATGCTTCAGCTCAACAATGGCAACGGTACGTTTAGTGAAATTGGTCAATTAGCAGGCATCTCAAATACAGATTGGAGCTGGTCGGCTTTGCTTGCCGATTTTGACAATGATGGCTGGAAGGATCTCATGGTTACTAACGGCTACTATCGCGATTATACGAATCTTGACTTTATTAAATACATGGATGATTTTGTAAAGAGCAAAGGAAGACTATTGCGTGAAAATGTTCTTGAAATCATTCAACACATGCCTGCTTCTAACGTTGTTAATTACGCTTTCTCCAATAACAAAGGTATGTCGTTTACAAATCAAACAAAAGATTGGGGAATGAACAGACCATCGAACAGTACCGGAGCAGCGTATGCAGATCTTGATAATGATGGTGATCTTGATCTGATTGTTAATAACGTTAATCAACCTGCCTTCATCTATCAGAATGAATCGAATAAGAAACCTGATAATCATTATTTAAATATAAAACTTAATGGTGAGGGACTCAATTCGCAGGGCATTGGTACAAAGGTGATGGTAAGTGCAAAAGGTAAACGTCAATATTTTCTACAGATGAGTGCACATGGTTATCTCTCAGCAGTATCGCCTGTTATGCACATTGGCTTAGGCAATGAAAATGAACTTGATACTGTGCAAGTAACATGGCCTACTGGCAAACAACAAATTTTGACAAAAGTAAAATCAAATCAGTTGCTTACGCTTGCAGAGAAAGAAGGCAGAACTACAAGTGAAAAGAAAACTACAAGGACTACAATCTTCGAAGAAATTAAATCTCCAATTTCATATCAACCGCCAACAACAAAGGTTAATGATTTTAAAAGACAACCATTGCTTACTAGCCAACCATCATACAATAATTTTTGTATGACTAAAGGCGATGTTAATAGCGATGGGCTTGATGACATTTATCTCGGCGGTGGACAAGGAGTTGCAGCATGTCTATATATTCAACAAAAGAATCATCAGTTTGTACGTAAACTAATTTCAGCTTTTGAAACCGATAAGAACTATCAGGATGCAGATGCTGTTTTTGTTGATGTCAATAATGATGGATTAAAAGACCTTTATGTCGTGAGTGGAGGTTATCACAATTTGATGCCGGATGATGCCTTACTGCAGGACAGGTTATATATCAATAATGGTAAGGGAGATTTTGTTAGAGATAACAAAGCGCTTCCACCGATGCTTGTGAGTAAAAGTTGTGTCCGTGTTAATGATGTTAACGGCGATG
>DATJHZ010000348.1:0-7782 GCA_035493595.1 Cyclobacteriaceae bacterium
TCCCACGATAAAATCTTTTCAAGGTCAAAAGATTTTTAATCTGTTATGTCTAAGTTGAATAGACAAAGTGGTAGACTTCTTTTTGGTTTGCGTGTTTCAGATTAAAAACAATTTGTTACCTATTTGTATACTAAAAATGCAACTCTTTCGCCGCAACCGATTGTATATCTAATTCTTTCAGTCATCATCGATAGTCCTTTAACAATCAAACCCTTTCCTTTAAAGAGTTCGACGATCTGCAAAAAAATATACACCTTGCTATCTGGGATTGGATTCTGTTATGCATATCCGAAAAAAGTGAGTCCAAATAAAGAGAATTAGAAATTATTAATCTTTGAAGTAAAAGAAAATAAAGTTGTAATAGATTGTTTATGTAGTTCTGCACACTGTATTTCAGTTAACCTCTTCAACAAGCGAAGCGATCTTGACAGGTACCTGAACAGTAAATGTGCTTCCTTCACCAAACTTTGAGCGAACAGCGATTGTTCCGCCCAAAGTACTCACTACCTCCCTGACTATATATAATCCAAGTCCCGACCCAGATCTTTCAGCATCACCACGAAAAAACATGTCGAAAATCCGATGTTGATTGTTCGGATCGATTCCTATCCCGTTATCCTGAACTGAGATTTCAAGGCAGTTGCTGATCCGGATATCAATCACTATTTCGACTGGAACGTTTTTATTGCGGAATTGAATAGCGTTACTGACCAGGTTACTTAAAATCAATTTTAAACGGTTAATATCTGTCTGAATCAATCCATTGTCGTTTTGATCCATGTGAATTAAAAACTTCCCATCTGAAAAGCCAGGTTCCAAAGCATGATCATTAATTACTACGTTAACTAGATCAACAATATTGAAACAGTCTTCCTTTATTTCTGAGCGGGCATTCTGAAAAAAATCCAGGATTTCTTGAATAGTAATATCCAATCTATCCATACTTCTACCGATCAACAAAAGGCAGCGCTCTATGTTAGGGGTCGAAGTATCCATTTTAACCAAATTAATAAGACCTTTTACCGAAGCGATAGGGGACCTCAAGTCATGTGAAGCACTGTAGACCAGCCTATCCAATTCTGCATTTTTTTTCTTCAACTGGTCACGCATATTCAATAACGCTCTGCCCATAACATCATCAGGACCTTGGAGGTCGAAATGCTCACCGAAATTACCTTTCCCTATACGATCAGCAAATTCCGACTTTGAATTCATTCCCTCTGTCAAACGACTCATAGCAAACATCATCTCCCCTATTTCATCTTTTCTGTCATTCATCTGAATTTTGATAAGCTTCCCTTGTCCAAGAGAGACTATCAAATTTTTTGCCTTTACAATGGGATCAACAATACTTTTTCTCGCGTAGATATAGGTAACCACAAAAGCGATTACAAAAATGATGATCATACATAGTAGAAGACCAGAAAGAAAAGTATCAGCTCGTTCTTTTTTTTCTTGCAGGTTATCTAATTGAGATCGCTGACGCGTGAGCATCCGATAAAGTTGTTTATCAAGCGCTGTAACTGCAGGAACAATGTCTTTACTCCAGATTGCAATAGCAGTATCCACAGCCAAATCATCTGAATACATACTATCACGGTTGAGGGTTGACATGATCACCTTCTGCCTGACAATTAAATGATCAAAAGATTCTAATACTTCCTCAACGGAATCTCTGATCACTGGTATACTGGAATAACGAGATAACTCGATAACACCTTCTTTCAGAACTGGATAATCGTGATTTTGCAAATTGATAAGCTGTTTTTTTTCCGGAATAGAAGGTTGATAAATCCAATGATTTGTCAGCTTGGAAGCTTCTCGATTCAATGCATTCAGATCTTTTAACTTGAGATAGAACGGCAATAATGTATTTTGTATCTGTTGGTCTATCTGTTTATTACATTGCAATGTATAGATGCTGTAGCCTGTTGTTACCAGGGCAACGGTAATAATAATGACATATCCTAATGTAATACGTTTTGAAAGATTCAATCTTATATTAAAATCCATGAGAACAATTTGAAAAACGAAGAGTATTGATATGCAATTGCATAAATGAATAAAATAATGGGTGCCAATTATTTGAACTACCTCATTTATTTTTAATGAGACAACGAAATGATGAGACTAGAATATGTGAGTCCAATCTTGTATCATCGTCTTGATTCTGGCAGGATTGAACGCACCATGTTTCGATCTTGAATGACATCCTCCAGTTCAGAAATTCTTTTTAGATATTCTCTTTCCTTACGAGACATTTCTTCTTGTGTTGCAGATAACTCTTCCATGCTTTGCCTGAGTTCTTCCTGCTGGGCTTTCATTTGCTCAGCTTGTTGCTGACTTTCATCAAGAAGATGTTGAGTACGCTTGTTGATCTGTGTGGAAGCGATGGTCGAAGCAATATTTTCAGCGAGCTTTTCCAGAAAGTCGATTTGAAATTGCTCGAATTTATTGAAGGAAGCAATTTCCATTACACCTTGAACTACTTCATTTATTTTTAACGGAACAATGATAAGATTTGAAGGTGGAGCACCACCAAGACCTGAGGTTATACGGATATAATTTGCCGGAAGAGCCAACAGATTAATCGTTTGTTTTTCCAATACGCACTGCCCCAACAATCCTTCTCCAATCTCGATTTTCTTTTCAACAAATTTTTTTCTTTCATACGCATAACATCCCATTAGTTGAAGATAAGGTTCTTCTTGTTCATCCGTAATCAAGAGAAAAATTCCACCCTGATTCGAGTCAGTATACCTAATAACATATCGAATGACCGAATGATAAAAATCATCCAGATTGGCGGTCTGCGTACGCAAGATTGTTCCGATCTCAGCGAGTCCGTGGATAGCCCAATTTCGCTTCCGCTCATCATCAGCACTTTGCTTCAGACTCGAACGCATGTCAAGTAAGGCGCGGCCAATCATATCATGATCACTTAATAACTCAAACTGTTCTTCATATTTTCCCTGACCGATGGCCAAGGCAAATCCAGATTTAGCATTCATGCCCTTCGTCAAATTATGCATTGCCTGCATCATCTCCCCTATCTCATCTGTACGTTTGGAAACGTGTACATCCACCAGCTTTCCGAGTCCGAGTGAAACAATATAATCCTTTGCTTTTACAATGGGTTCAATAATAGTTTTGCGGGCATAGAAATAAGCTGCTATTGCAGCTATAATGAATATCAGGATCATTAGAAAAAGCAGTATCGTAAGAAATGTATCAGCAGATTCTTTTTCCTTTTGCAGGTCGTTGATCTCAGTCTCTTGTTCTTCTAGTAGTTTATTAAGCTTGATCCCAATTTTTTCTGAACCAGGTGTTATCGTGTTGTCGTATAAGTCAATTGCGCGGTCGACTGCTTTATCATTGGAGTACAGACTGTCTGCATTCAGAATGTTCATAACAAGGCCCTGACTTTTAAGAATCTTATCAAACCCTGTGAGAATATCTTTTACAGAATCAATATTTGCATCTGAAGACTGATCGATAATGTCCTGAATGCTCTTCCTTACTTCCGGGTATGAATTACTTTGTAGTTTCGTCAACGCTTCTTTCTCGCTAGCATTTGGTTGATAGATCCAGTCATTGATCAGTTTCTTAGCTTCGCGACCCATGGCATTAAGATCTTTTAGTTTCAGATATATCGGCAGATTTACTGTTTGGATACGTTTGTTCAACTCCTTGTTAGTCTGTAAAGTATAGACGCAATACAACGTAGCTATAAATGCTACGGCAATGATGATAATATAACCGAGAGAGATCCGGTTTGAAAGATTTAATTTCATAGTGGTATTTATTCGTTTACCGAATTGATAAATGGAGTGAGATGATGATTAGAATTGAAGCACGACTTTGACTTTATCCTTATTGTCGCCTCCGAGGGATTTCAGATTCACATAGCCGATGGCCCCTGGCTCTGAAGCAACAAAATTGAGTACTTCAGCATCTGTTACGAATTTATCAGGAGGTCTTTCAGCACTTTGGAGTTGTTTATTCACAAAATATTTCTCAACCTCAATAGCAGACATGCTAAGGATCTTACCGTAGAAAGCATTCTGTTCGGGACATGAATTCTTCCGATCTACAGGTCTGATATTTTTATTGATCTCTGTCCATCGCTTTTTGAGCTTTCGAAGATAATACAGCTTGACTTCAGAAGGAGTCAACACGTTGATTGTATTTTCTTTGTTTATTATGACGGCAAATTCTTCTGTGGCCGGTGCAGGCTTCAAAGCGATAAATGAAGAGCACAACAATATGATAAGACCACAAAGAATGGAATATTTAACTTTCATGGAGAATGATTTTAAACGTTAAGAGATCATGTCAGAAACCGATGGCCCACTGTAAACCTACGCGGTTGAGTTTTTTAAACTCGGTAGATTCCAAAAATTGGCACTCCAACTTCAATACCGATAAAGCGCTAAAGTTATAACGAACGCCGAGTGTGCTGCCCGTAAAATTATTGACCAAAAACCAGGCAATACCCTGATCAAAATTCACCTTGTTATAAAGCAAGTAGGGCGTGAACTTGCCAAGTCTATAGCCCGCGTAGGCAAAGCCAGATAAGAGTTGCTTTGTAGAAGTGGAAGTTGTACTAACATCAATCTTGTAAAATTCTGATGCGAACTCGAATCTGTCTGCACCATAATACATGATACTGGCGTTCAAAAGATAAATCTTGTTATACTCAGTGAGTGTTTCTCCCCTGGGCGTTATCGTTCCGGGAGCAAGATTATCCCTTCTTGCCGAAATGGCGAATTGCAAATTGTCTACAGGCTCGATATAGACATTGGCAGTTACTGTTTTGTCACTGTATTTTGTCGTGGCAAACCCGTTACCTAAAAGAAGCTTGTATCCAAAACGTAGCTTCGTAATATTCTCACCACTGAGTTGAACACCTGTATCATTGTTATCGAGTATGCCAAACTCGTCCTGCTCAGCAATAATAACAGGCTGGTTGATTGTAGGGGTAAGTGCCTTTACATGATGATAAAAACGCGTGTTCCAGATACCAACGGGAGAATATAATTTTCCGGCACTCAATTTCAGATAATCCTTATAGTAGTAAGAAAACATGAGTCGTTCGATGGTGAGACCCGATGGGGTAAACACCGGTTCCGCGAGCACAGATATTCTGTCTGTAACTTGTGAAGTCAACAACATTTCAACATTACCGATATTGAATGTATGTGTAGAACGGTGTGTAGAATCTCTCTCTGCAAAATATCCTGTGTTAGCAAAAAATCTAACCTGGGTGTTTTCAAGAATATTTTGTGCATGGAGGACAGCGACAGCGCTGCACAGAAAGCATAGCAGAAATATTATCTTTTTATTCATATCAAGTAGGTGAGTTAAAATAAATGTTTACGAATTGATCACACGCCATGTGGAGCACAGCAAATATCTCGACATAACAATCCAACCCCTCGATAACAACAAGTCCCGATGACGAATACCAGGCGCGCCAGCAAAAGCTATATTGCCTGTTAGCTGCGTGCAAAATGATCTTAAAAATGAAAGTGAATTAAAGAAATGCCGAAACGGCAATCAAACGATCAATGAATGATACAAAACAAAGAAAGGTACATGAACTAATAAGCTACTAGACTTTACTGTTTTTTGAAATTTGTATAAAATCTCAATTGAAATACATTGTTCCAAAACAGGCATCGTTGCGTGACCCTCTTTAGATGATCTGCCTTCCTCATATTCTTCTTCCTCCAACTCAGTAACGGTCTGCTGATTCTGTGGAGCATAATGTAATAAGATGTTGTCTTTCTTCTGCAGTGAAACAGACGTGTGAGGCACTGTCAATGCGTGAGCATAACCGGGCCAGATCGACAATAAGAATCCTAAGAATATAAATGGCTTCATGAAAATACTTTTATTTTACTTGCCTGTTTAGAATTGTTCAACAATGTAGCGAACGACGCTAAACAATTTAACTTACGTTAATGTTTTTTACATCAACGGTATAAAGTACACCATTAGTGTATAAAAAATTATTTTACTTCATTAAGGAAATTTTAAGCTGTGTATTTTTCTATAAATGACCTGCAGAATATTCTGTATAAGTTTTGGTTCGATACACATGTCAGAATCAATCTCAGTTGACTTCCAATTTCCATAAACCAATATTGGAGCTATTAGTTTCTCCTTTTGGGTAACCACTATAGTTTAACAGGTATGAAGAATAAAATTTCCCAGATGGCTATTAAACTCCACAATTGTATTTGAACTACGGCTGACAACGTCCATTTAAAAAATTCTACAGATACTTTTTTTCTGGCTAGTTACTTGCGTTGAATGTTATTTCAATACAAATAATGAAACTAAGATCGAAGGAAACGTACTGGTTACTGAAGAATGGTCTAATCAACTGCTTTCCATCACTTACAGAAAATATTTCTTGTGACATTCTCATAATCGGTGGCGGGATAACCGGATCTCTTATGGCTTATCAGCTTTCAAAAGAAGGCTATGACACTGTGGCAATTGACAAACGAGATATCGGGATGGGAAGTACAGCAGCAACAACCGCCATGCTACAATATGAAATTGATGAACCTCTCCATTCACTTATTAATAAAGTTGGAGAAACAGCTGCTATTGAAAGCTATAAGCAAGGTGTTATAGCAATAGAAGAGCTTGCCTGCATTATTAAGGAACTAAAGATTGAGTGTGGCTTCGAGAGAAAAAACAGTCTCTATTTTGCCGTTACAAACTCAGAGTTAAAATGGCTGAAGGAAGAATTTTCCGTAAGACAAAAATATGGCTTGAAAGTAACCTGGTTATCTGAGCAGACATTGAAAGCAGAATATCATGTTTTGGGACGAGGTGGGATACTCTCAGAAAACGGTGCGACAGTAGACGCCTATAAGCTTACACATGATCTTCTATCCTCCAGTCAAAAGAAATATGGTTTAA
Organism: Cyclobacteriaceae bacterium; assembly: GCA_035493595.1. GTDB lineage: Bacteria > Bacteroidota > Bacteroidia > Cytophagales > Cyclobacteriaceae > DATCRE01. Next base: position 6,940 of record DATJHZ010000348.1, read on the forward strand.
GAATTTATGATCATACAAGTGCAGATAAGACAGTTTACAAAAAACAGCGACATAACGTTTACACTGATGGAAAATGTGTTATTCAATGCCAGCATATAGTCTATGCCTCAGGTTACGAAACAGAATCCATGTTTAAAGAGAAAATTGTAGATCTCAATAGCACGTATGCACTCATTAGTGAACCCCTTACTACACTGCCTGCTATGTTTAACAAAACTATTTTCTGGAATACGGAAGACCCATATTTGTATTTGCGTAGTACGCCTGACAACAGGATTATAGTTGGTGGTGGAGACGTTGCGTTTAAAAATACTATAAGACGAGATCGGCTAATTGAAAAAAAAGAGGACTTCTTATTGAAAAAGGTCCATGACTATTTTCCAGATCTCTCAATCATTTCAGACTTTTCCTGGGCGGGTACGTTTGGCGTAACCAAAGATGCCTTGCCTTATATAGGATCACATCCCAATTATCCGGGAGCATATTTTGTTTTAGGGTTTGGTGGTAATGGAATTACTTTCAGTATAATAGGAATGAAGATTATTTCAGATGCCTTAGCCGGAAGAGCAAACAGGTTTTTAGAGTATTTTAAATTCAATCGATAAACTCGATGTAGGCATTCAATTCATGAATCGGATTCAATAGAATTGAATGAGTATAAATTATCCAATACTTTTACACTAGCTAAATATCTTTTTAAGAAAAGACTTTTTCTTCTCCTTCGTGGCATTAACAGATTTAATATTTATTTCGTTATCGATTGAAGGCTGTATTGCTTGAACAAATGCGTTTTCTAATACATTTAATATAGTTGTCCAGATATCAGTGTCCGGATTATTTAAG
>DATJHZ010000349.1:0-3461 GCA_035493595.1 Cyclobacteriaceae bacterium
CTAGAGGCATTCCAAATGCTATCCCATCCTCGTTGTGAATAGATCTTATTTGTGGGTTTAAGAATATAGGCTTGCGAGAAGCTGTTTGAGAAGAAAAATGCAAAGGAGATAATAAAGATTGATTTCATGGGTATTGCAAGGTCGGGATTAGGTAATTGAAATATTAATACAATATGGCGTATTTCTTATACAAAGAAATGTCAATGCAGTTCTAAATTAAAATTTTAATAACTTAGCTTAAGCATCCCAACTAAACCATAACCACATGCGCAGCATCATTTTTATTTCAGCCACCTGCCTGGCGTTTTCATGTACGCAAAAGCCAGCGTCAACTTCCGTTTCGGTTGCTGATTATTTTAGCTATGGCGATTCTGTTGAAACAGCTGGTGTGAAAATGATTCCCATTAAAACACCTGTTGGTCAGTTCAACGTGTGGACAAAACGTTTTGGCACTAATCCGAAAATAAAAATATTGTTATTGCATGGTGGTCCTGCTATGACGCATGAGTACCTGGAGTGTTTCGAAACATTTTTTCAGCGCGAAGGCTTTGAGTTTTATGAATATGATCAGCTAGGCTCTTACTACAGCGATCAACCCAAAGATAGCAGCCTCTGGACAACGGAACGTTTTGTAGAAGAAGTAGAGCAGGTTCGTCAGGCTCTTGGTGCTGACAGCACAAATTTTTATGTGCTTGGTAATTCATGGGGCGGTATTCTGGCTATGGAATATGCTTTAAAATATCAGAAGCATTTAAAAGGCTTACTCGTTGCAAACATGGTAGCAAGTGCGCCTGAGTATGGTAAGTATGCTGATGAAGTATTGGCCAAGCAAATGAAACCTGAAGTGCTTGCGGAGGTGAGGGCTCTTGAAGCGAAAAAAGATTTTGGCAATCCCCGTTACATGGAATTGCTCATTCCCAATTTTTATCATGAACATTTATGTCGTTTAAAAATATGGCCCGATGCTGTTAACAGATCCATGAAACATGTTAATGGAGAAATTTATACTATGATGCAAGGGCCAAGTGAGTTTGGTATCAGCGGACGCCTGGCGCATTGGGATATTAAAAATCGTCTACATGAAATTGCTGTGCCTACGCTAATGATCGGAGCCAAACATGACACCATGGACCCAAAGGCTATGGAGGAACAAAGCAAGATGGTAAAGAAAGGACGTTATCTCTATTGCCCTAACGGGAGCCACTTGTCAATGTGGGACGATCAAAAGATTTTCATGAATGGCGTTATCAGCTTTATTAAAGATGTTGATGCCGGAAGTTTTTAGAAAATGTCACATCTGTATTCACTTTTTAAGTAATAAAGAATTGCTGTTAGTGGCGCTTTTGTGATATTTTTGAAAATGAGTTTAAAGAAAAGATTTTACAAACTAATTGGTCTTGTATTGATATGGTTTGTATTTGGAACGATGATGCTAGTTCGATCAAATGTAGATTTTGATGATCTAAAAGCGTACGAGGGTAGAGTTTCAGATATAGGAACTACCGTAACGCGAAATTTGAAAGGACAGCCAAAAGATATTTTATATTTCAATCTTGATGGTCTGAAGCCTACCTTAGGCATTTATCATAATACTAAAAAAGACTACGATTATTATTTAAACAAAATTCATTCTGGAGATATTGTAAAAGTCTATTATAATGAAAATGGAATTGAAACTTCAGAGAATATAAATCTGCATGTATATCAATTAGAAATGAATAATGAAATATTATTGAGCAAAGTACAACTCAACGCAACAGATAGAAGAGTTGGATTAATTCTTTACGGGGTCGGACTTTTGTTTTCAATTGCACCGATTTGGTTTTACTTTAAAAAGATAAGAACTATTTAACAAACCACTAAAGCTTTCGCCACACAACCTCTGCAGTAACTTTTTCGCCGCCTTGAGTTGTGTTGGTTACTACATACTTTATTTCATTACCTGTGAGTGTGTAAGTTCGTTTTTGTTCAGTGCCTTCCCAATTGGTGTAAAAAGCATGCTCTATTTTAAAGGTGATGGTGCCGCCTGTTTCATCAACAGTATATTTGCCAAAATGTGAGTTGCTTCCTTGCACCAGCGCAGCATTCTCTTCTGGTGTACATTTATTTTTGTCGCCAGCGGCAACTTTAGGTCGTACAGCTTTTAGAATTTGCAGTGAATAATTTCCGGTACTGTCAAACATCAACATGCCTACCGGGTTATCACCATAAGAACGCACCCTGCTACCGTCAGGATATGTTATCAACATCTACTAAAGTCCATGTTCCAACCAATTGCTGTTGTATTGATTTTTTAGAAGGTTTTTTTTGAGCAAGTAAAAGAGAGATACTGGCAAGCACAAGAAGCAAAGCGAGAGCATTTTTCATAGTTTAATTGATTTAACGTGATTGGTATTTAATGTTATAAAATTACATTAATATAGTAATTGTTTTTCGACTCAATTTTATTGAATTAATCTCTATAAATGACAATTGAAAACTTCAACCACACAATAGATTATTGGATAAAAGAATTAGAGCATTATACTTTTATTCAGTTATGTACTAAGCCATCTCCGACCAATTGGTCACTTGGGCAGATGTACAGACACCTCATTGACGATGCTAACTTTTATGTAGAGCAGATAAAAATGTGTGTCGTGAATAATGATCACGCAACCGAAGAGGCAACAGTACATGGTAAGATGATGCTTCGTAATAATGATTTTCCTAATGAAGTAATTGAAGGATCGCCTAACAATGCTTTCATTCCACAGCCCGGGAATAAAGAGCAACTGATGAATGATCTGCTGAGTTTAAAAGTTGAAATGAATACTGTTGCTGCTTTGATTTCGGAAAGTCCGTTTAATGGCAAGACTAAACATCCAGGTCTAGGTTACTTCAGTGCTAAAGAATGGCTTCAGTTTGCAGACATGCACTTTCGTCATCATCTAAGACAAAAGAAAAGGATCGATGCCTTCTTGAAATAAGATGCATTTAGAACGCAAAGAAAACTTTCCCAAAATGTAACCTTATCATTATATGTGAGTTCTTGTGAAATAAGAAGACACTCTTAAACAATAACCGGATATGAAGATAATGCCTGTTAAGTCAACACTGATAATTTCTCTGGTAGTCTTATTTGTTATCACTGCCATAACAACCACTCGAGCACAAACTACAGATGTTGAAACTATTCTTAAAAGAGAGATGAAAGAAAAGGGTATCCCCGGACTTCAGATAGCCGTTGTAAAGCATGGTAAGATTGTTCTCCTGAAATCGTATGGCATTGCTAATCTTCAAGACTCAGTTGCTGTTAATAATCATAGTATTTTCGCCATCAACTCTTGCACAAAAGCTTTTACTGGTGTAGCAATAATGCAATTAGTGGAAGAAGGAAAAATTGATCTCGCCGCACCAGTCTCCAACTATTTAGATGAACTTCCTGCCGATTGGCAACCTGTAACAATAAAACAATTGCT
>DATJHZ010000350.1:0-11315 GCA_035493595.1 Cyclobacteriaceae bacterium
AATGCATTGGTAAACTCTTCACGTGTATCTACACGCTTTAGTTCAAATGATAAACCATTCTTTTTTAAAAGATGATTTACAAGCCCTGCATCTTCTTCGACATCCTCCAGGATCAATATTTTCAAATTCTCCTTCATAATAAACCTTCTAGTTATAATAATATCCAACCTCAGTTAAACAGTTGTCCTTCGCATAAGGTCAAAAGGTAACCGGGCAATACCTGAAAAAATTGTAGAATTACTGACTAAATCAAATAGTCATCTTGGGGATGAGCACATCCTAATTTAGAGATTAATCACATACGCAACAAGACGTAGTTATACCTAATCTTTGTAAGTATATTAACAGACGTTGGTTTGTAATTTGAGAGATTTGAGCGGTTTAAAATGGATGTGGAATGGTAATTGAATTTACAATTTCAAATTTCAGATTTCAAAATTCCTGACCCTGAATTATGACAGACGCGAATTTGAAACCTGAAATCTGAAATATTTAATATCCTCACTCTGATCTTAAACTATTGGCAGGGTTGGCCAAGGCTGCGCGGATGGATTGGTAGCTTACCGTTAACAAAGCAATCATAACGGAGATGACTCCGGAAATAACGAAGATATCCCAGGTTATTTTTGTTTTATAGACATAGTCTTCCAGCCATTTATGCATCATGAACCATGCTATGGGTGCAGCGATCACAAATGAGAGTAAAACAAGCTTTACAAAATTTTGAGTTAATAATTTAAAAATAGAATTGATTGAAGCTCCTAGCACGAGGCGAATGCTGATCTCTTTATTTCGTTGTTCAACCATATAGGCAGATAGAGCAAACAAGCCGAGGCAAGCCACTATAATTGCCAGCAGTGCAAAGCAAGCAAAGATGTTACCCATCCGTTGAACGTCATCATACATACGGGCATAGCTTTCATCTAAAAAAGTATATCGTATGGGTTGGGTTGGCATGAATGTGTTCCAGGTTTTTGTTATGGCATTAATCACACTGTTCATGTTATCTGTACTTACTTTTACGGAAACAATATTTCCCCAGGTACCAAGTACCATACATAAAGGTCTGATTTCACCTTTCAGGGATTCGAAATGGAAATCGTCAACAACACCAATTACATTATAAGTTTCCCAATTCATGATGCGCTCGCCAACAGGTTTCTTGAGATTCAATGCCTTTGCCATTGCTTCGTTGATAATGGCTGCCTGAGAGTCTGAAGCCATCTCGGGAATAAAGTTTCTCCCTTCCTTCAATGTCATGCCCATGGTCTTTAAATAGTCTGCATCAACGTACCATTTCTGCGTGCCTACGCCTTTTTCTTCCTTAGACTTTCCATCACGCCAGAATTGATTCTGATCACGTTTTGTACCATCAACAGGAAAGTATTGACTGATTGTTACATTTTCAACGTTGGCAAGTTTTAGCAGCTCATTTTTAAACGTGATTTGTTTTTTATCCAGGGTATTGGCACCCTGTATCATGATAACTTGTTCCTTATCAAATCCAACCTTGGTATTCAAGATGTAATTCATTTGCCGATAGATAACGAATGTGCCAATGATAAGAATGATAGATGTTGTAAACTGAAACACAACCATGGCACTTCGCAATTTTGAACTCCTGCTTCCTTTGCTGATACTTCCTTTCAATACATCTATTGGCTTGAACGACGAGAGATAGAATGAAGGATAAACACCAGCCAGCACACCAACTATAACGGCAGCAAGAATGAGAAGAGGGAAGAACCACCATGCTGTCCATGGAATGAGAAGTGTTTTACCTGCGAGAAGATTAAAGTAAGGCATCACAAGAAAAACCAACATCAGCGCAAATGCGAAGGAAACGAAACTATAGAATAATGATTCGGTTAGAAATTGTCGGATGAGGTATCCACGCACAGAGCCAACTACTTTTCGCAAACCAACTTCTTTAGCACGGTTGGCCGACTTTGCTGTTGAGAGATTAATAAAGTTGATGCAGGCCAGTAATAGAATAAAACAGGCGATACCTCCAAAGAGCCAGATGTATCGAATATCACCATGAGGGATCTCATCATAAATTCCGTCAGACTTCAAATGAATGTCGCTAACAGGTTGCAAATGGAATTTATGATATTTCTTAACGTCTTCAATTGATTGATTGCTTGTCTCTTTCAAATAACTTACATAGTAACGATCTTTCATCGACAGAAATTTTTTCTCCAGATCTGCGGCATTAGCATCTGGTCTTATTTTGATGTAGACATTATAATTCCAGCAGCACCAGCTTGTTTGTTCGCCCGGCCAAAATTCAACCCCTGTGAGTGTAATCAGAAAATCATATTGCAGGTGTGACGATATTGGAAAATCTTCCATAACACCACCTATCGTAAAAAGTTTGGATTTGTCTTCATTAAGCACCAACGACTTGCCAACAGGATTTTCATTTGGAAAATATTTATCAGCTTTCCGTTTCGAGATGACAATAGTATTGGGTTTAGCTAAAGCTTGTTTTAGATTTCCATAGATCAAGGGTATCTGCAGAATTTCAATTAAATCTTGATCAGCATACGCAAACTTTTCTTCGTATGTATTCTCTACCTGATCCTCCCGACGAATGAGATTGTTTCCCGCGTTAAACCAGTTGTAAGGAATAAGCCTTCCTGATTTTTCCACCTCAGGATAGTCAGTCTTTAATATTTGTGCTACAGATGCCGGGAAGGATGTCCACTTGCCACCATCAGAACCAGCCATTTCATTATATACACGATAGATGTTCTCACCATTTTTATAGTTCTTGTCGTAACTCACTTCATGCTTAATGAAAAGAGAAATGAGAATGCAGGTAGCTAACCCTAGAGCAAAGCCACCAATCTTTATGGCTGTGTACATTTTCTGTCTGGTCATAGTTCGCCAGGCGATCTTGAAATTATTTTGAAACATAGCGAGATGATTTAATGGTGTATTTGATTTTTTACGAATAGCAAAAGGTTGTAAGAATTGAATCACATTCCAGATAAACAGTATGTCAGCTTTTCTTTTTCCGAGTTTGGTATAACGTCTGGAATAAAGCTCGAACAAGTCACCGATCACAGCATCGGCGAGATGATCATTGCAATACCAATAGAAAAATCGCATGGCCCACTTCGGGGGCATTGGCTTATCATTATGTTGACTTGTCTTCATATCTTACCGCCCTCCCATACTATTTTTGGAATTTGCTTCCACATGTCATTACGCATTTCGCGTGAATCACTAAGAACTTTTTTACCGGCCTGCGTAAGTGTATACAAACGCTTATCTCTGCCACCTCGCGATGCTGTAGCACCACCCAATTGAGATTTCAGATAGCCTTTCTCTTCGAGGCGAACTAGCGATTTATGAACCGAACTCATCATGACATTTCTGCCTGTTTGTTTTTCAAGCTCATCGACAATGGCGAGTCCGTAAGCATCATCAAACAGAATACCCACAGATAGTAATACCAGTTCTTCAAATTCGCCGAGGTACGTTCCTTTCATGATTTTTATAATTTTAATATCTATTTGAAAACATGTATTAACGCTGATAATGGCGTTTTCACAATAAATATAAGGTATTTGTTTCACCTTTGCCTATAAGATACCTGACAAGCGGTAAAAGGTTGCATGGACTCTGATAAAATATTTTAATTAGTGGTTAAAAGGTCTCAGGTGCGATGGGTTAAATTCATTTATCTATGCCGCTTTGCTGATGCAGAAATTGAAGTTCTTGGACATGCATGTTTTATATTTTTGAAGCCTAATCACCTATCGACAGCAAGTCGATAGGTGATGGGCTTCAATTTTTATAGCGTCAGAAGATTGACCAAATGCATCAAGCATTTGGTCAATCTTCTGACGCTTCTACTGCGCGTGCACATACTATCCATAAAAAGCAATAGCTCCAGCGCGCATTCTCACAACACTATAATCAGGTCAAGAATGCGATAGTTCAAATTCTATTTTCAGCAAGAATCGGGTGTTAACCCATTTCATTCACTTTTATTTTTGATCCATAAAACAACGAAGATCATGCATAAAATAAGCGAACCAGAAATTTTATACTTCGGCACTCCGGTAGTGCTGATCGGTACCTGTAACGAAGACAACTCGTACAACCTTGCACCCATCTCATCAGTCTTTTGGCTCGGATGGCGCTGTGTCATTGGCATTGCTTCAGCCTCACAAACAACAAAAAATATCAGGCGCACAGGAGAATGCGTACTCAACCTGCCATCTGTAAATGAAGTTGGGGCAGTAAACAAACTTGCACGAACTACAGGTACCAATCCTGTACCAGAAGGCAAGCAACGTAAAGGATATCGTTATGAACCTGATAAGTTTGGTATCTCGGGTCTTACTGCAATTCCATCCGATACCATTAGTGCACCGCGTGTGCAGCAATGTCCGGTTCACATGGAAGCTACGCTGGAGGCAATCCATGGTATAGGAGATTCTGATAATCGTGTTCGCGGCGGAATTGTTACTATGGAGTTACGCATCCAACGTGTACACCTGCATGAAAATATTATTATGGATGGAAAGCCAAACCGTGTTGATCCCGATAAATGGAGACCACTCATCATGAGCTTTCAGCAGTTTTACGGTCTTGGTGAGCAGGTGCACGAGTCAACACTGGCACAAATACCCGAAGCATTATACCATAGTCATGATATGGATAAGGCAAGACAAATGCTTTCTTATAATAACTAATCCAAAAGGTTAAAAGCTGCACACAGGCTTCAAATTCCTGTAATGATCCCACTGATTTGATAATGTAAAACTATTTTACATACATTTACGTAATTAATCATCAGATATGAAAGGAACAAATCTGGGAGAGTTTGAAGAACTGGTATTGTTAACCATTGCTGCTATGGTGAGTGAGGCCTATAGTGTGGCTATATGCGATGACCTGTCCAAAAAAACTGGTCGTGATGTAAAGCTGGGTGTAGTGCATTCTGTACTTAATCGACTGGAAGAAAAAGGACTTGCTAAAAGTAAACTGGGTGAGGCTACGAGCACACGCGGTGGTAAACGAAAACGCTATTACACTGTTACTAATGCTGGCAAGGTTGCGCTTCTTACGGCGAAAGAACTTCGTGATCAATATTGGAGTATCATCCCTGAAATGAAACTGAAAAATATCTGATGAAAGAATTTAAAAAGACATCTCCTCCTAAATGGGCTGAGCGATTTCTCTCATGGTATTGTAAGCCCTCGTTGCTTGAAGATCTGCAAGGCGATCTCAATGAATATTTTGAGCGAAATGTAAAAACAAAAGGTTCTCTCAGAGCAAAGCTTATTTATGTAGCCGATGTATTTAAATTCTTAAGACTCTATACCATTCGCAAACCTGAACTGATCAATCTTTTAATCAACTGGATTATGCTGAGGAGTTATATCAAAACATCTGGACGAAGTATTGTACGACATAAACTATTTTCGACTATTAACATAGCTGGACTTGCCATAAGCATGTCAGTCGGCTTAATGATGATCAGCGTGTTAAATGATGTGTTCTCTTATGATAAGTTTCATAAAAATCATAATCGCATCTATCGCCTTATTAGTCAGTATGAATACCTGGGTAGAAAGGATAATGATTACATGGCAACTACTTCACTTAAAGCAGCGAAGGCCATCCAGGAAACTTTTTCTGTACCTGAAGATGTAGCTATTCTTAAAAGAGAGTTTGATGGAGATGTAAAGGTTGATGAAAAAATTATTCCTCTTAATGGTTTTTTGGCGAATCCCTCAGTGCTTAAAACATTTTCATTTGAGCTGCTGGAGGGCAATGCAATCACAGCATTAAAGGAACCATTCTCTGTAGTCCTCACAGAAAAGTCTGCAAAGAAATTATTTGGTAATGACGAAGCACTTGGCAAAGTCGTGACATTAAAGGATAAGCAATACACCATCACGGGTATATTGAAAGATATTCCCATGTTTTCACATATCAAGTTTGATATGCTAGGTTCACTGAGTACACTTGAAATCATAGCTAAAGATGATAAAGGTGAAATGGCCTGGGATAACATCTGGAATACATGGGTTTACTTACTACTTCCTGCAAATGCCGATCTGAAAGATTTGAAAGTGAGTCTTGATCAGTTAAGTAAGAAAGAAGATCTAACAATTAAAAATACACACATTGAATTGGCTCTGCAGCCTATGGATGACATCATGACTGGTGAGAGTCTTGGTAATCAGATTGGGCCTGTTATGGGCCGCTCCATGTTATGGATTTTCATTGGCCTGGCATTCGTCGTAATTCTATCAGCTTGCTTTAACTACACTAATTTGTCCATTGCACGATCGCTCAGACGAACACGCGAAGTAGGTATACGCAAAGTGATTGGCGCATTGAAGAGTCACGTACTTGGACAATTTGTAGTGGAGGCCGTACTTATTTCATTATGCTCACTTGTACTGGCATTCTTTCTCTTTGTATTCTTAAAGCCATTCTTCCTGACGATTGAACCTGAGATTCAAAAAATATTTGTACTCAATTTATCGCCGGTGGTAATGCTGTACTTTGTCTTGTTTGCCATATTCATTGGCATAGCAGCTGGTATTTTTCCTGCCTTGTTCTTCTCACGTGTTAATCCGCTTCAAGTAATGAGAGACTTTGCTGCCAGGTCTGGATTTAAAAAAATGACGGTAAGGAAGATGCTTATTGTTTTTCAATATAGCATCTCTATCATTTTCATTACCTCTACAGTTATCATCTACAAACAGTACAAACATTTTGTTTCTTATGATTTAGGATTTCAGACTGAAAATATTTTGAACATTTCCCTGCAAGGAAATAAAGCAGCAGCGCTAAAGAATGAACTTAACCAGTTGTCAGAAGTTAAAGAGATTTCTCAGTCGATGATAGTGACAAGCGTTGGAAATTATTGGGGAACTCAAATGAAGTTCCATACCAATCCTCACGATTCTACAGGTGTTTATTATAATATAGTAGATGAGAATTATCTTCCTCTTCATAAACACAAACTTTTAGCAGGTCGTAATTTTATAGCAAAAGCAGATAGCAGTAAAGAAACAGAAGTTATTGTAAATGAACAGGTGCTAAAACGTTTTAACATTGCTGAACAGAATCCCGCGAAAGCCCTCAACGAATTTGTAACGGTTGATGGAAAAGACATGCAGATTATTGGGGTGATGAAAAATTTTCATTATGGCAAAGTGAATGACAATGTATCACAAAAAGAAATTATCCTTCGATACTCAAATACCGAAGCCAGATTGCTGAATGTTAAAATTCAATCAACTGATCTGTTATCAACATACGCAAAGATTGAAGCGATCTGGAAAAAGTATGACCCTGTTCATCCCTTTGAAGCCAAGTTTTATGATCAACAGATTGATGAAGCTTTTGCTGGCATGAGAGCCTCTGTAAAGATGGCTGGCTTCCTGGCATTCCTGGCTATCTGTATTGCTTCCCTTGGATTACTGGGCATGGTTGTATTCACAACTGAAACACGATTAAAAGAAATTAGTATTCGTAAAGTGCTAGGCGCAAGTGAAGCCGGACTCATGTACCTGTTAGGCCGAGGTTTCTTTGTATTGCTGGGCATTGCTACAGCTATTGCGATACCTGTCACTTATCTTTTCTTCGACAGAATTTTATTTCAAGAGATGGCTAACCATGCACCTATTTCGGTTGGCGATTTATCACTTGGCGTTTTGTCGATCATGACTATTGCATTTTTAATGATAGGATCACAAACATTAAAAGTTGCCAGAACAAATCCTTCGGAAGTATTGAAGAGTGAGTAGTTGTAACATTCCTTACATATAACTATTCAATGTCGTTTACCTTAAATTCCTCTGACATCCTCTCTTCCGGAGAGGAGAGAGGTGAGGCGATAAAAGACTTGAGTAAATGACATTGTCTCACTATTATTAATGCTTCTGTTGAACTTTTATAACCCAGCAATCCTTTATACGTTTGTACTTGCTGAAACGTATTATGGCTACTGCAACAAAAACTATTGATCTTAAATCCATTGAGAAGATCTCAAAGGCTCTGGGTGATAAAAACAGGATTAACATTCTGTTACACATCACTAAAAAGGGCGGATGTGCACCTTGTTCTGAGATTCATGATATCATTGATCTCACCCAACCCTCCGTATCTCACCACGTTAAAATACTTATTGAGGCAGGCTTGATTGAGCCCGAAAAGGAGGGAAGAAATTTTAAATATACCCTGAACGTCAAGGCGTTAGAAGGTTTGATAACATTTTTAGAGCGATTGAAGAACGATTAGTTTCTTTTTTTGTTCTTAATACATCGAAACTTTTAAATATATAGATGTTTAGATTAGATCACGTTTAACCAAAAACCTTTACCCGTTATGGTCGCAAAAACAAAAAACATTCTCGTCTGGATCTTTGCCATCGTTGTATCATTGCTTGTTGTGAGCAGTGGTGTAGCCAAACTTGTTGGTGCAAAAGATGTGGTAGATAAACTAACACAAATAGGCGTTGGTGCTTATGTTCCTCTTTTTGGTTTCATGGAGATCTTGTTCACCGTTCTCTTTTTGATTCCTAAAACTATTAAGATAGGATTCATACTTATTACCTGTTACTTCGCTGGTGCTATTGCTACCGATCTTTCACATGGAGGTAGCATCTTTAGTCCGGTGCTAATTCTTTCATTAGTTTGGGTAGCAGCATTTCTGCGCAGACCTGATATTTTCTATAACACTAAAGCTTAAGTCATCATTAACTATATATCGAATCATTTATGAGTAAATTATTTTCACCTTACACATTGGGCAACCTTGCCTTGAAGAATAGAACTGTCATGGCACCGATGACGCGCAGTCGGGCCATTAACAATACACCAAACGAATTGGTTGCTGAGTACTATGGACAACGTGCCGGTGCCGGATTCATTATTACAGAAGGTACTTCGCCATCGCCTAATGGTGTAGGTTATCCTCGCATTCCTGGGATATGGAATAAAGCACAAATAGAAGGATGGAAATTAGTGACAGAAGCTGTTCACAAAAATGACGGAAAGATCTTTGTGCAATTAATGCATACCGGACGTGTTACACATCCTGATAACTTGCCAGAAGGTGCTGAAGCACTTGCACCATCTGCTGTAAAACTTGAAACCACAAAGTTGTGGGTTGATGCGAAAGGCAGTAGCGTAGAAGTACCCGTAGCCAAGGTCATGACGAAAGAAGATGTTCAGCATGCAATCAATGAACATATTCAAGCTGCTAAAAATGCAATTGAAGCTGGCTTTGATGGTGTTGAGATTCACGGAGCTAATGGTTATCTGGTTAAACAATTCCTTAGCCCCGTTACAAATAAGAGAACAGATGAATATGGTGGGAGCATTGAAAACCGCTCACGCTTTTTACTTGATGTAGCGAAGGGTATTATTGAAGCCATTGGTAAAGATAAAGTCGGTGTTCGCTTGTCTCCTTACGGTGTGCATAATGAAATGCCGCATTACCCTGAAGCAGATGCCACGTACGATCATGTGTCTAAAAAACTAAATGAGTTAGGAATAGTTTATCTGCATCTTGTTGATCACTCATCCATAGGAGCGCCTGCAGTTCCTGAAAGTATTGTAAAAACGATCCGCAATAATTTTAAAGGCAACCTGATATTGTCAGGTAACTATAACAAGGAGCGCGCAGAAGCAGTATTGGAGTCTGGCGATGCTGACCTGGTAGCTTTCGGAAGACCATTCTTAGGAAATCCTGATCTTGTAGAAAGACTGAAAAATAATTTACCGTTAAATCAATTAAGATTTGATCTGTTTTACACAGCAGCGGCCGAAGGATATACAGACTATCAGGTATATCAAAATGCTGTTTTAGCACAATAAGAATTTATAGAACTGCTTTATTGGCGTTTAGCAGCTTCTATTTTGAATTGATAAGTGATCAACTATGTTGGTCACTTATTTTTTTATACAGTAAGTATTATTATTTATTCTGCGCTGCAAGCTCCGCGGCCTTTGTTCTATAGGCATCACCTTCGCTCCCTGGTATTAGTGTTCCCAGTCTTGAATAAACATCGACGATGGTGTCATCATATTCAAGTGTTTCTTTGTAGAGTTGTATTGCTTTGTTATTGTTGCCTTTGGTTTCATAAACGTACGCCATCAGATAGCATAGATAAGTGTTTCTAAATCCGGTTGAATAGGCTTTATCATACCACACCAACGCTGAATCATATTGTTGCTTGTTATAAAAGCTGTCACCTAATAATTGAAGCGCTTCGTTGTGAGTTGGGTCATTGGCCAACAGACCTTTTAATAATGGGATGCTTTGATCATAATTTTTCTGGAAATAAAACACCCTTCCTTTCTGATATAGCGCTTCTTCATAATCTGGAGAGATAGCTAATACTTTATCATAGAATAACAAAGCTGAATCGTATTGCTCAAGCATTAGTTTTGTATTTCCATAACCTATCAAGCCATCGGTATAATCTGGATTTATTGCTAGCGATTGTCTGAATAGCAAAGCTGCTGAATCATACTTAGCAGCGCGGAAGTAAGTGTCACCCTGCTGATAATAATAGATCGAATCGGAATCATCGTCGTCAGAGAATGCAATTGTAAATACAACGGTGAAAATTATGATTGTGAAAATGGCAAACCCTATAATAGCAGGGAGAGCAATCTTTGTTCCAACAGGTTTAGCGGATGACGAGGGCTGCTCATAAGGCTTCTGATACTCTTGTCTTTTTTGCTGCCGCTCATAAGATGCTTCACGATATGGATCATCAGTTGTATCAGGTTTGTAATGACGAATTCCAAGATAAATAAAGAGACATGTAAGCCCCAGAAAAAGATAAACGAAAGCATCGTCTATAGACCACGACAGGGCAAGCATCAAAAGAAAAAGATAAGCGAAGATGAAGTAACGCTTCGCCTTGATTTTGTTTTTTTGATTCGATTGATCAGCTGTTGCCATCAACCGAAGATACAATTATTAAATGTTAATTCATCAGGGAGGTAATCTCCTTCACCTCAATGCGAATATCATCTTCGCCCACTTCATCAAATGGATGTTCAAGATGATCCTGGATGTTGTCAAGACTTACCAGGATGAAGCTGTATAAAATCGGCATGACATACTCGAGGTCAGCAGAGAAGTCACGAAACGTACTGGCGAAATATGGGCCATATATAATAGGGAAGACGTAGATAAAAACTTTACTGTAAGCACGAAGTGTAATAGGTGTTCGGTATACGTGAATGATTTTAAGATTATCAAATGCAATAATCATCTTACTCACATACTGACTTACGCGTGAGATCTCTCCGCTCTGC
>DATJHZ010000351.1:0-7287 GCA_035493595.1 Cyclobacteriaceae bacterium
GCAAAGCAATACGGCATTTATTTACAATGATCAATACTTCTTCAAGTTCTATCGCAAACTTGAGAAAGAAATTAATCCCGATCTTGAAGTAGTTCGTTTCCTAACGGAGAATACTACTTTTCAGAATTCACCAAAATATGCCGGCAGTGTAGAATACAAAGACCTTAAAGGTGATGTGATGGTTTTTGGATTGCTCCAGCAGCGTGTAGAAAACCAAGGCGATGCATGGGTTATGGCAACAGACTCCGTTGGTCGCTTCTATGAAAGAATTATCACAAGCTCCAAGAAAGAGAAGCTGCCAAAATTAGTTAACAAAGCATCAATCCGATTTGAAGATGCACCTGAAGTGATTCAGGAATTTATTGGTCGTGGTTTTTATGAGCGCATTGTAAGGTTAGGACAGCGAACAGCAGAAATGCATCTTGCTTTACAATCAACATCATCTGACCCTGCATTCATTAATGAAAAGTTTAATGCCAATTATCAGCGCTCGCTCTACTCGTCATTACGAAAACTGGTTAGAGATCGCTTTGGTCTTCTTGAAAGTACTATTACCAAACTAGATGGTCCAACGCAAGAGTATGCTCGTAAGGTTCTTGATATGGAGCCTCTGATACTGGAGTGTTTTAGTGAAGTGTACCAGGTAAAAATTAATTCTCTCAAGACTCGGATTCATGGCGACTATCATCTCGGTCAGGTACTTTTCACAGGCAAAGACTTTGTCATTATAGATTTTGAAGGAGAACCTGGATTTTCATTTAGCGAGCGCAGACTGAAGAAGAGTCCGTTGAAAGATGTTGCCGGTATGATGCGCTCCATTCATTATGCCGCATTCGGAAAAATATTGTTGAATGAAAATTATCGTGATCGTGATCTTGGCTTCCTGGAAAGCTGGGCCGATCAATGGCAGCACTACGTTAGTCGTTTTTACCTGGGTGCCTATATGGATAGGATGGGAATGGGCGAGGAGCTATCACTTGAAGACGAAGTATTGATTCGTACTTTCCTGCTCGAAAAAGCAGTCTATGAATTAGGATATGAATTAAATGCCCGCCCGGATTGGGTAAATATTCCACTTCGTGGTATTGATTATCTCATGACAAGGTATATTCAGGAAAAAGAAAGTAGAAAGAAAAAATAGTGCTTACAGATTAATTACTGATTACCTTGTGATGCACGCTTAAACATTTTGAACCATGACGAAGAAGACAACCCTGAAGGATAAAAGTATTGAAGAAAGCTTTAGTCTGCTTACTGACTTTGATATCCATCTTTTTAAGACTGGTAAACATTTTAAGTTATATGAAAAGCTGGGTGCGCACGCCATAAAAGAAGGCAATAGAGAAGGAACTTACTTTGCAGTATGGGCGCCAAATGCTAAAGCTGTTTCTGTTATTGGAAATTTCAATCATTGGAGTGATGGTGTTCATAAACTTAATCCAAGGTGGGACGAGTCTGGAATTTGGGAAGGCTTATTTACCGATATAAAATCAGGCGAAGCATATAAGTATGCCATTCATTCTAATACTGGCGAGTTTTTAGAGAAGGCTGATCCGTTTGCATCATACGCAGAGATTGCACCTCATACAGCTTCCATTGTATGGCAGCCTCATTATGAATGGAAGGATGGCGCCTGGATGAAAGAAAGAAAGAATAGCGCTGGAAAACCTAAGCCATACTCTGTGTATGAAGTACACGCTGGCTCATGGCGTAGAAAAATTGAAGATGGAAATCGTTCGTTGAGTTATTCCGAGATGGCTCAGGAACTCGTGCCCTATGTAAAAGAAATGGGCTTCACGCACGTTGAATTTCTTCCGATGATGGAGCATCCATTCTTCGGATCATGGGGATATCAGCTCACAGGATACTTTGCACCTACAAGTCGCTTCGGCAGCCCCGAAGATTTTATGTATCTCGTAGATTGCTTTCATCAAAATGGTATAGGCGTTATTCTCGATTGGGTGCCATCACATTTTCCTGGCGATGTACACGGCCTTTATAAATTTGATGGAACATATCTTTATGAACATGCTGATCCTCGCAAGGGTTTTCACCCTGACTGGAAGAGTTATATTTTTAACTATGGCCGTAATGAAGTTCGTTCTTTCCTGATTAGCAACGCGCTCTTCTGGCTTGAACGTTATCATATCGATGGACTTCGTGTTGATGCTGTTGCCTCTATGCTTTATCTGGATTATTCAAGAAAAGCAGGTGAGTGGATTCCCAATGAACACGGCGGAAATGAAAATATTGAAGCCATTACATTCCTGAAAGAATTCAACGAAATTGTTTACAGTAATTTTCCTGATGCTGTTACAATAGCCGAAGAATCAACATCATGGTCTGGTGTATCGAAGCCAACGTACCTTGGTGGATTGGGCTTTGGCCAGAAGTGGATGATGGGTTGGATGCATGATACGTTGGAGTATTTCAAGAAAGAACCGATCTACAGAAAGTATCATCAGAATGAAATTACATTCAGCATTATGTATGCCTTCACCGAGAACTTCATGCTGCCGCTTTCGCATGATGAAGTAGTGCACGGAAAAGGTTCTTTGTTAGCCAGAATGCCTGGTGATGAGTGGCAGCGTTTTGCCAACCTGCGTTTGATGTTCACCTATATGTTTATGCATCCAGGCACTAAACTTCTCTTCATGGGTGCTGAGTTTGGTCAGTCAGGCGAGTGGAATCACGATAGAAGCCTGGATTGGCATTTATTAAATTACAATTTACACAGAGGAGTTAACCAGCTCATTAAAGAGCTCAACAATTTATACAAAAGAGAACCTGCATTGTATCAATATGGCTTTGATCAAAAAGGTTTTCAATGGGTTGATTATGCCGATCGCGAAAACAGTGTTATGATCTTTCAGCGCAAGTCTGAACGAAAAGAAGACATGCTGGTGGTAATTTGTAATTTCACGCCAGAAACGCGTCAGCATTACAGAATTGGTTCTCCGTATAGAGGACAATGGAAAGAAGTATTCAGTTCAGATCATACCAACTTTGGTGGTAGTGGAATTCTCAATCAGGGGTTGATTAATACATCGCCTGTAAAATTCCACGGATGTGATTATTCATTTGCGATCACACTTCCTCCATTGGGTATCAGTGTTTTGAAATTGGAGCGCGAAATAACAGAGTTTGATCTGGAGGGTTCTTAAATAATTTTTAGTACTAAATTAAAGAGTGATTGGAAAAATATATTTGCATACACGGCCATTTTTATCAGCCACCGCGTGAGAACGCCTGGCTTGAGGTTATTGAAGTTCAGGATTCTGCACACCCATACCACGACTGGAATGAACGCATTTCAGCTGAATGCTACGCACCCAATACGGCGTCACGTATTCTGGACAGGCAAGGCGTTATAAAGAACATCATAAACAACTACGCCAAGATAAGTTTCAATTTTGGACCAACGTTGCTTTCGTGGATGGAAGCTAATGACAATGAAACATACGAGGCGATTCTTAAGGCAGACCAGGAAAGTATAAAAAATTTTGGTGGTCACGGATCAGCTATTGCGCAGGTATATAATCACATCATTATGCCGCTTGCCAATTCGCGGGATAAGGAAACTCAGATTATCTGGGGTATACGTGATTTTGAATATCGATTCAAAAGAAAACCTGAAGGGATGTGGCTAGCCGAATCAGCTGTTGATCTGGAGTCTCTTGAGTTGCTGGTAAAGCATGGAATAAAATTTACAATCCTGGCACCTCGTCAGGCTAAAGCTTTCAGAAGAGCAGGTGGTACCTGGAAAAATGTAAGTGAAGAAAGTCTCGATACACGAATATCATATCGCTGCAATCTTCCTTCCGGTGAAAACATCATGTTATTCTTTTATGATGGTGGTGTTGCCCAACGTGTTGCCTTCGATGGATTATTGAATGATGGTAAAAAATTTGCAGATCATTTGTTGGACTGCTTCGATGATAAAACGGATGAGCCGCAGTTAGTACACATTGCTACAGATGGTGAAACTTACGGACATCACCATAAGCACGGTGATATGGCATTGGCCTATTGTCTTGATTATATCGAGCGACATAAGCAATCCAATCTTACCAACTATGCTGAATATATCTCCAAGTTCAATTCGGTGTATGAGGTAGAAATTCATGAGAGCAGCTCGTGGAGCTGTGTTCATGGTGTTGAGCGTTGGCGTAATGATTGTGGTTGCAATTCAGGAGGTAATGCAGGCTGGAATCAAAAGTGGAGAAAGCCTTTGCGCGAATCGCTTGACTGGCTGCGTGATGAACTGGCAAAGATTTATGAGCACGAAGTATCTAAAGTTATTAAAGATCCCTGGAAGGCTCGTAACGAATACATTGACGTTATTCTGAATCGCACCGATAAAACTGTTAGCAAATTTCTTTTAGATCATTGTCTTGAAGAAGTACAACCCAATCGTGTATTGCGATTGATGGAAGTACAGCGTAATGCTATGCTCATGTACACCAGTTGTGGATGGTTCTTCGATGAGATCTCGGGAATTGAAACTACGCAGATCATGCAGTATGCTTGTCGTGCAATGCAGTTGGTTAGCCAGATCAGCGAAGTCAATCTTGAAGTAGAATTTCTACAACGCCTTACAGAGGCGCCAAGTAATATTCCTTCACTGGAAAACGGTGCAGTAGTTTACAACAAATATGTTCTTCCATCGAAAACAAACTTGCAACGCGTAGGTATACATTATGCGGTGTCATCCATATTTGAAGATGATCCTGAATCATTTCCTGTGTTTAACTACACAACATCCAATGAAGTTTTTATTCGCAAGGAAGCAGGAGAGCAGAAACTGGTATTGGGTATCACCAATGTAAAATCAAACGTTACGCGTTCAGAAAAAAGATTTGCCTTTGCTGTTATTTACATGGGCAAGCACAACATCATTGGCAACATATCATTGGACATGGAAGCTGATACTTTTGCGGGCATGTCAATTCGTGTGGTGAAAGCTTTTGAAGAGGGCAGGTTAGGAGATGTGTTCAGCCTAATGCAAACCTATTTTGGATCGGAAACATATACCATCTGGCAACTCTTTACCGATGAGAAACGAAAAGTTTTCAATGAAATAACCCGGCAGAGTATGCAAGAGCTGGAAGATTCTTTACGCCGCGTTTATAACCGTGACTATCCGTTGGTTATGGCACTGGCAAATAATGATATTCCAATCTCCAACGCCTATCGTACTACGTTTGAATATATTTTGAATGCCGATTTAATTAAGTGCTTTCAATCCGAGAAGATTAGTGTCAGGCAGATTGAACGGATCATGACTGATCTTGCAAAATGGAAACTTAATATTGAAGATACAGGCAAGATTGAAATACTGGCCGGTGAGAGTGTATTCAGAGAACTTAAACGCGTAGCTGAGGATGGCGACAATGCCAAACGCATTGAAAGACTTAATCGGTTGTTTCCGTTGTTAAAGAAATTCAAATTGTCTCCAAATTTGTATAAGAGTCAGAATCTGTATTTCAGAATCTTTAAACAGGCTAACCAGGCAGACGCTCATTCACTGGAGTGGAATAAACAGTTTAATATTCTTGGTGACAACCTCGGTGTAAAGGTAGAATAGCAGATAAAAAAATCATTTTTTGCACAGGTAGTTCGTTATACCTAATTTGGTTATCCCGAAAGGATTATGACATCAGAATTCAAATTTAAACGTTGGGTGGCCTTGACCTGCTTTGCTCTTTTGAGCCTCAATGTGCTTATTAGTTTTTTTCTGATCCGAAATCCTGACCTCGCAAAAAGCAATGGCATCATGCACAGGTATAAACTTTATATGTTGCCCGGTCCTTTTTTCAAAGAAGAAAACATCAGATCAGTTTCAATTTTTCAGGTTCAATTCAGAGATCCGGCTAAGGGTTGGGGCGATTGGATCTTCCCTGACAAAATTAACTTTCATGAGTATCAGCATAATTATGGTCGCTACGATAAATTAAAGCAGAGCGATTTTGAAAGACATCTGGCCCGTTCGCTTGCTGCAAGAATTGTAAAAGACAGCGTCATTAATTATCAAAACTTCGAAGAGTTTAAAGAAGTTAATCATTATCTGCACGATCAATATGCACCGGCCAATACGGATTCAGTTCATTTATTATTTACAGTAAAATGGGTGAAGCTTGCCGGAAAGCAAACGCATATCGATACGCTGTTTAACATTTCATACAAAGAAGACTGACGTGAAGTATATCAACTTTTCTATTGATTGGATAACCGACCGACTCACGTCAACGTTTAGAGGCGAAGCTGCTGTTAATGTTTTTTGCAAAGCCATCCAGGGTTTTCTTTTGGTTAAGATGTTATTCAGTTGGTCTACTTCATTTCTGATTTTACAATATCATCCACAGAAACCCAATCGTTACTTCATTGAAGATTTGTTTTTCTGGCCAAGCCAGCTTGCCTATAATCATTTCATCTACTTCTTCTGGTTTTGTTCAGCCGTTATTCTGGCTGCTATCATCATTAAACGAAATTATGTTGGAGCTATACTGGTGTTTTGGATTGCGCTGAATCTCAATCGCATCAGTTTCCTCGCCAACAATGGTTCTGATCTTGTGTTGATCATGCTGCTGTTTTTTACTATTCCTCTGAGTAGTTTTCCGAGAGTATCAAACAATAAATTATTCATTCTTCAGAAAGCATTTCACAACACGGCACTCGGCGCGTGCCAGGTTCAGGTTGGACTTATTTATTTACTGTCAGGTTTAGATAAAATAACTACACGGCCATGGCAAACAGGCGAAGCATTTAAGCTCGTGAGTAAACTTGACTTCATGGTCAATGCTCACCTCGCCGACTTCTTTCCTGATAACTACCTGGAAGGTTTTATTGTTTCCTGGCTCATTATACTCTTCGAAACACTTTTTGTATTCCTGGTTTGGTGGAAAGAAACGCGATGGGTAATGCTAACCGCTGGTGTAATTTTTCACCTTTTCATTTGGATTATGCTCAGTCTTCCAGACTTCGGCCTGATCATGATTATCTCCTACATTCCATTTCTAGCCAAGGAGCCGCGGCAGGATATTGTTGGAGACGCCTCTATTTGAATGCAATAATGGGCTTTTAGAAAGACCATTTTGCAATAAATCCGGACTATTATTCAAACTCATTATAGAGTCACCATCACTACCTTCACGCCCGAAACTTGGTGTATAATTTATTGAATAAATTAAACCCGTAGATTAACTTGTAACAAAAATTCGAGCGAATGAAAAGACGTGAAGCACTTCGATACGTGATGATGGCAACAGCAACCGCTGTGGTACTGCC
>DATJHZ010000352.1:0-3768 GCA_035493595.1 Cyclobacteriaceae bacterium
AATTGACGTGAGCAAAATAGCCAATGCCACAAATAAGTATCTGCTGTCTATTGAAAATAAAGAATCAGATCAGATTCAAGTGAAAATCTTCGATCAGGCTAAGAATGTAATACACGAGGAGTCTATTACCGTCAATGGTAAATTTGCTGTTGTTTACAATTTGAATAAACTCAAATCAGTTCCAACATTTGAAGTATCTGGTTCCAGCGGCGTTAGAAAGAACTTCAACTTTTAGATATTAATTAATAAGTGCTATACTAGTTGAGCCCGATTTCAAATCGGGCTTTTTTTATGTTGTTCTAAATAGTAAATGTTTGTTCTATAATTGAATTATAAATGGACGATAATGTATTAACTTATATTTCCTAAAAAATAAGAAGTATAAATGCAACAAACAGAAGAAGTTATTAATTGGAACGACTTTACAAAAGTCGAAATGAGGGTAGGTACGATAGTAAGTGCTGAGTTGTTTAAAGAAGCAAGAAATCCTGCTTACAAAATTGTTGTTGATTTCGGAGAATTCGGAACACGTAAATCATCAGCTCAAATAACAAAATTATATTCACCGGATGATATCATTGGAAAACAGGTTATAGCTGTAATCAATTTCCCACCTAAACAAATTGCTACCCTTAAAAGTGAATGCTTGATAATGGGCGCTGTAAACGGGCAAGAGGTAACATTGCTGACAACCGACAAGCCAACTCAAAATGGTTTGAGAATCGGATGAAAAATAATATAGCTACAGGATGTAGAAGAGGGCGATTGTAGCTATATTGTCTCTTGTCGTTTCAGGAGGCAACAAGAATGGAGAATCTAAAACCCATTCTCTGTTTATAATACAATGCATTTGCCAAAGTGTACAATCAGCAAGGCTTGTACCCCTAAAAAGTTTAATTTCTATATTTAAAATTACTGATTATACTTAGTAATTATGACGGAGTTTATCCGAGCACGAAAATATAATGAAGGCGGAGCCTCCTTTAACATAGCCACTCACGTTGCGGCAATGGATACTGTAAGCCTGTGCTCGGTAAACAGAAAGATAAGTGTAAAACCAACGAATCATTCCTTTATCATTTCTGTGTCTTTAAAAACATATGCATTTTTTTTCCTGGTGTTATTAGCCTTTGCATTACCAACTGTTTCTTTGGGTCAATCCTCTTTTGAAAAAATAAAGTTCTCACGTGTTGACGTTGATAATGGTTTATCTAACTCTAATGTGACCTGTTTTCTCCAGGACTCAAAAGGATTTCTATGGGTAGGCACCATGGATGGTTTGAATAAATATGACGGATATGATTTCACTATATATCGTCAACAGCCGGGAGATACCACGGGTTTGCTAGGCAATAGTATCGCCAGCATTTTTGAAGATAGTCACGGCATGCTTTGGGCCGCAACCACAACACATGGGTTTTATTATTACAATCCTTTAAAAGATCGCTTCGTGGTAGTTCCTGAGTTATCTACCTATGGTGAGATTGTTGACATCAGTGAAGACAGGAATCAAACTCTTTGGGTTACGGGAGTAATGAGAGGTCAGTCATTTGTTGCTAATCTTAATCGCACTACGAATAAGTGGGAGCATCACTATCTGTTTCGTTCTGACGCAAGAGTGGTTGGCATTGTACAAGATTCACAAGATGAATACTGGCTGCCTGTGTCTCCTATAGGGCTTTTTAAATGGAACAGAAAAACAAATGCGTTGAGAGAAATTTCTGATGCGAGCTTAAATAAACTTATCGTAAAAATCATTCCGGACGACGATGCAAATCTTTGGGTTGCCACCCGAAACGGACTAAGTAAACTTAATACTAAAACAGAAACGTTCAGGCACTTCAAGACTGATCTGAAGCATCCGGAAAAAGCGCCACTCATTAATGTACTCCACGCCATGTGCCGCGATGGTCATTATCTCTGGATCGCTACAGAAAATGGAGGACTGAGCAGGATGGACATCAGGACAGAGATCTTCACCAACTTTAAGTTGGATAAGAGTGATCCAAGCTCAATTAGTGATAACTCCATCTGGTCAGTTTACAAGGATCATCAAAGTCGTATTTGGGTGGGCACATTTTCAAAAGGGATTTGTGTGTATGATAAAATTAAAAACAAGTTTGGTGAGTTAGATATTTCACTTCCCAACGATGTTGTTAATGCAATCTGGAAAGATCAGAAGAACAGACTCTGGATTGGAACCGAAGGTGGATTGGTAATGCAACAGGGAGATCATGTTAAGTATTACACACATCAACGTGATAATAAGAGTACACTTCCTAACGATCCCGTTTTAACTATTTTTGAAGATAGTAAAAACCGATTGTGGTTTGGAACGTGGGATGGTGGAGTAAGTCGCTATGATGAACAACATGATAATTTTATTAATTACACTCACGATCCGGCCAATGCCTTTAGTCTGTCCGATCCTAATGTGTATAGTATAAAAGAAGAGCGAGCAACGCATCGCATGTTGGTGAGTTCATACTTTGGATTGAATATCCTGGAAGATGAACGTCTTCATAAATTTGGAAAACGTTTCGACTCTGTAACCTGGAATAATTTTTTACGCGTTGTCTTTGAGGACAGTCACGGAATAGTATGGCTTGGTTCATACGCTGGTTTTACCCGCTATGACCTGAAACAAAATACACGAACGCGTTATTTGTTTGATGCGCTTGCCGGATCAGGCGCCACGATAAATTGTATCAATGAAGATAAGGAAGGAACGATATGGGTTGGCTCCAACAAGGGTTTACACCAGGTGCAAAACAATATCCTCGTTAAGACCTTCACTACTTTTCATGGATTGCCGAATGATAACGTGAACGGAATTTTGTTTGATGATCATGGCAACCTCTGGCTTGGTACATACAAAGGCATCTCGAAGTTTGATATGCAAGCCAACAGTTTTACAAACTATGATATTAATGATGGATTAGTGAGTAATGAATTTAAACGCAACTCTTGTTTTAAAAGCAATGACGGTCAACTTTATTTTGGAGGCAAAGGTGTAAGTGTTTTTTATCCGGATAGTATTAAAACCAATCCGCATACACCTTCTGTTTTCCTAACAGGATTAAAAATAATTGACAAAACAATAAATTTTGGAGCGGAGGATAGCGTATTGCGTTATCCTATTGCCGAAACCCGTGAGATTACGTTGAAGCCCGAATTCAATTTTTTCACTATTGAATATGTAGCGCTAAACTTTACAGCCAGCAATAAAAATCAGTTCGCTTATAAACTGGAAGGTTTTGACAACGATTGGGTAAATGCAGGGTCACAGCGGTTTGCCACGTTCACTAACCTTGATCCGGCTACATATATTTTTCGTGTTAAGGCCAGTAATAACGATGGCCTTTGGAATGAAAAAGGTACATCTATCATTATTCATGTTCTTCCATACTGGTGGGAAACCTGGTGGTTTAAAATCATTTTAGTTATTTCATTAGTAAGTGGTGTGATACTTGTTTTTATTTTGCGCACCCGGAGGATGAGAAGAATCAGTGTTGAGTTGGAATTAGCCGTTAATCAAAAAACGAAAGAACTTCAGCAAACAAATCAGGCGTTGCGTAAGCGCGAAGCAGAGATTGAAGAGCAAAACAGAATGCTTACGTTGCAAGGCGAAAAAATGATTGCCAAGAACATAGAGCTTGTTAGTAGCCAGCAGGAGTTGTCAGTTAAAAGCGATCTTCTTTTGCAGCAGAATGAACAACTCACCAAGGCACAAAAAACCATTGAGCAGCATAACATGAGCATAGCTCA
>DATJHZ010000353.1:0-21247 GCA_035493595.1 Cyclobacteriaceae bacterium
AGTTCCATCTTTTGTCCGATAGCCTGCTCAGGAGTCCATCCCAATTTTCTGGCTGCACTTTCATTCAGGATATAGTGGTATTTCTTTTCCTCCCATTTATCAGTATCAATATCTTTCATGTCTTGCTCAGTAAAATCGTTACCAGCCACCAGTTGCAAACCATTCACTTTTAAATAATCCTGGTCAACAGGATTCCCATGTACAGAAATTGCATCATTCTTTGGCATGTCAAGTCTACGCATGCTATACCCACTAACAATATGAACAGGGCTACTACCACTGCGCGACACTTCTACAACCCTTGCATTTGTTTTTAATTCATGTTTAATGGTATTGATCTCTTCATACTTTTTATCCCATGCTATTGGAATCGAGATTACATGATCACGATCATAACCCAGATCTTTATTATGTATAAAGTGAAGCTGACTCTGAATTACAATAGTAGAGATTATCAGGAATACTGAGATGGCAAACTGAAAGACAATTAATGATTGTTGTAACCACCTTGCTGAAGAAGTATTTTTAAAAACTCCTTTCAATACCTTTAAGGGTTGAAGGCCGGATAATATCAATGCCGGGTAACTGCCAGCAATTAAGCTAACTAACGCCGTAGCGCCTAACGTGAATAACAAGAATGAAGCGCTAAACAAATCACGAAACTGAAGCGTTTTATTTATCAATAGATTAAATGCAGGAAGCAACAACGAAGCAGCAGCAATACTCACCATCACCGATAAACTGCAAAGAACAAATGACTCGCCAATAAACTGCCAGAATAATTGCGATTTTAATGCACCTGATACTTTACGAATGCCAACTTCTTTTGCTCGTTCAATTGACTTTGCTGTACTTAAATTGATATATGTAAAGCAAACTATAATAATAATCAATAATGCTACGGCTGCCAGAATATATAAGTATCGCATGCTCGTGTTAGGAACAAATGCTGAATAAGGGGAATGAAGGTGAACGGTTTCAAATGGTTCAAGGTAGAAATGAATTGATGTACCTGTTCCTTTCATTTCCTTTTCCATAAAGGGATGAAGCTTTTGTTGTAGAGAGAAAATCGAATTCTCGTTCTTCAGCAACAAATAGGTAGTATAGTTTGCATCAAAGTATGTGCTTTCCTGATTTTGCCCCAGCGATGAAAATGAAGCAAGAAAATCAAAACGGATTTGCGAGTTGCTTGGATAATCGCGCACCACACCAGTCACCTCATAGGATACTTTTTCATTCCCGGTAAGAAGCAGTTTTCCTAATGGGCTCTCATCACCAAAATATTTTTTAGCCGTTGATTCGGTAAGCAGTACTTTATAAGGACCATCAAGTGCAGTGGCTGCATTTCCTTCTATCATGTCATAATCAAATGCATCGAAGAAAGATGAATCCGCATACATGAAAGCAGATTCTGTTACGAGATTACCACCCAGGCGTAAAATCGCATCAGCATCCGTCATGCGGATACCCTTCTCTACTTCCGGAAATGTTCTTGAAAATACGGGTGCTACTTTGGTACTCGTGAAAGTTCCTTTATTTGAATCTGTGCCTCCGTCAAAACTATACTCCATCACTACCCGCGCAATCCGTTTCTTCTTAGACTGAAACACATCATAACTCATTTCATGTTGAATAAACAACGCAATGAGCAGGCATGAAGTGATTCCGGTAGTAAGCCCAAACACGTTAATGATTGTCGATGATTTATTCTTCCATAGACTTCTCAATGCAATTCTTAAATTATTTCTAAACATACCCGATGAATTTAATTTTCCTGATCCGCTAAATGATTTGAGTATGCCTGGCCTGAACAACAGCAACACATCAATGATAAATTTTAGATCCGCTTTTAATTTTCCAATTTGTTTTACTCTTTTTCTGTATACCTCAAGTAAATCTCCTTCAATATGATCGACCAACCGCGGACGACAATACCAGCGGAAGAAGCGTAGAAAAATAGAAGGTGGATGTTGTTCTGTTTTTTTCATAGTTAAATCATCCCACTATTTTTAAATCCATT
The DNA here is from genome assembly GCA_035493595.1 of Cyclobacteriaceae bacterium. Classification (GTDB taxonomy): domain Bacteria; phylum Bacteroidota; class Bacteroidia; order Cytophagales; family Cyclobacteriaceae; genus DATCRE01. Next base: position 2,021 of record DATJHZ010000353.1, read on the forward strand.
GATACTTTAGGAATAGCTTTCCAAAGTTCTTCGCGTGTGTTCCGTGAATATTCCATAGCCTTCTTGCCAAGAGCTGTGATTTGAAAATATCTTCGGGGACGTCCGGCACGCTCTTCAGTTGTCTCACCATTAAATGACTTGATGTAGCCCTTGTCCTCCAACCGAACAAGTGCGGCATGAAGTGCTCCCATGCTCACATTACGGTTTAACCGAGATTCGATTTCTTCTTTGATGGACACACCATAGGCGTCCTTATGGAGGATAGCAATAGTTAGAATAACAATTTCTTCAAACTCCCCTAGCTGATACTTTTTATTCAAGGTGAATAATATTTTCTAAAAGAAGGAATAATAATTGTGCCAATGTTTATAAGGCTATTCTGAGCACTATTTGGATGACTTTAACTTCGCGTAATGTTCACATTCGAACGAGTATTTTCCGAATGCGATCAGAGTAGTTACAGCATGCTTCAGAGGATTCTTCCGTATTATCAGTATCTTTAGTGCCCCTCCGAACAATCTTACTCATAAATGCTTTCTAAAAACCATGAATAAAGCAGGACCAATAATAGTAATCGAAGATGATGTTGACGATAAGGAAATACTGGTAGAGATCTTCGAAGAGCTGCACTATGAAAATAAAATCATTTATTTTCATGATGGCAACGAAGCACTTGACTATCTAAACAGGACGGATGTTCAGCCTTTTCTTATTCTATCTGATATTAATATGCCAAAGATCAATGGGTTTGAATTAAGGAATAAAATCTTCACAAATGAACAACTTCAAACCAAGTGCATCCCTTATTTATTCTTTACAACAAGTGGTACAAAAAAATCGGTACTCGATGCATATGCGCTGTCGGTTCAGGGATTTTTCATAAAGCCCAGCTCTATGGAGCATTTAAAGAGTACTATAAAAAAAATAATAGAATACTGGAAGGAATGCATAGCACCGAATCACTATGATTAGGCAGAGTATTGCTATCAGAATTTGGGTTTAACAGAAACGGATTTATTCTTTCACACCAAATACTTTATAACTGACTACAACTGAGAATACGTTACTTTTTACTTTATCATCCGAATATGGGGAATAGCTCCAGTAGGAATGGGAATTTGGTAATTTGGACAAGCCGATGTGGTATCTCAGGTTGATGCTAAATTGTTTCCAATCGTAGCCAATTACAGGCACGAGCCCAACATCTATCTTATTGTGTTCACTTAATACATTATATGAATTACCATTTTCATATATACTATGCGCAGCCAACAAATAAGAAAACTGTGGGCCCGCCATAGCATAAAAATTTTTAACAATGTTATACTTAAAAAATATGGGTAAACTCAAATAACTAAGTTTAATGTGGGCAGGTAATTCGGTGCCGGGGTCAGTGAAGTTCGCACCTTCGCCCGAATAAAATAATTCTGCTTGCAATGCTATTTTTTCATTTAATGAATATTGACCATAAACCCCTAAGTTGAAACTTGTTCTTGATTTTTTTTGATTATCGGCTGGCCATAAATTAGAAGGAAGATTCATAGATAAATTCGCCATATTCAATCCACCCCTTACACCAAAAGTGACAAGGTTTTGTGAGAATGTAATTGTTGACATAGTAAACAACAATGCTGTGAAAAATAGATTTTGTTTCATGGTTTTATAAGGCATAGATAATTGTAAAATTATTGGGTGTTAAGACAAAGTGCGCCAGGTCTTTTTATGACCTGACGGCACTTTGCCAAACCCATAAACCAGTTGTTAATATTTAGCGTAAAACACGTTGGTGTGGAAGTACGTGCCATCTATACTGAGACCATTCCAATCACCTGTAGCTGGTGCAGAGTCATTGCCATCGCCATTAGTATCGCCACCGTGCGCATCGTCTCTCAATGATGTAAATACAGCCTTAGCGTCTATGGCAAAATTGGCAGCATTACCTGAAATGGAATTACCACCGCCTGCGGGAATTTTGATAATAACGTTGGCACCTACACTAAAAAGTTGACCAGAACCACCTGCACCTAATCCCTGTGATAAAACATAAGGCACTTCCGTTTCTTTATAGGCTACAGTTTTACCTGCCAACCCATAAGACCATACATAAATGCCGTTGTATTTATTGGTCTCGCTTGTGTTATCAGGATTATGGTAACTGTTGCTTGGGTCTAACGCATAAGAACTAACAATGTAAATGGGTATGGCATTATCATAAAAAATATTGTTGGTAAGAATGCTCACGGAAGGATCTTTCATATCAGAGCCTGCAAAGGCTGCCTTGTAATCATGATTATCGCCAAAGGTATGGGCAAAGGTGCAGTGGTCGAAGGTGAAATCATGGATATTTCCTGTTCCAGTATTTGCAACAATAACGTTGCCGCCACTGCTACCACCTCCGTATAAAAACTTGCAATACCTGAAAAGCGAACCGTGTTGATCTCCGCGCATAGTTAGTCGGCCCCAATCGCCTTTGCTTGGTGTAGTGGCACTTCCATCACTATTATTATCTCCACAAGCACTGTCGTCTTTGTAAGAAGTGAAGATGATGGGATTATCGACTGTAGCATCCGCTGTTACTTTTGCATATACCTCCATACCACAGTCGGCATTCATAAACTTCACAATTGTACCCGGCTGTATGGTAAGTGGGGCATCCACATCAATCCATGATTTTACCACATATACATTGCCAGCCGTCCATGTGGTTACTGTTTTTATATCATCATTCACCTCAATTATAGTACAACCCGTGGGGATTGGGTCAGTACCACCATTGTTGCTTCCGCCAGTTGGTGTTACAGTAACATCATCACCATAAGCCACACCACTGGTGTTAACTGCAAACGCACGGATGTGGTAAGTATAGCCAGTGTAAAAAGGAGAGAGATTTGTAGCGAAAGTGCCTGTGCCGTTTCCGATAGAAAACTTTGCATCATTGTCGGTATCATCTACCGTGGGGTTGGGATCAAGGCTTACCACCACACCGCGGTCGGTAACTGTAGATGAGCCCTGAGCGGTAATATTACCACCGCAGGTATATGTGCTATCATTCACTTTTATAGCCACAGCCGTGGTAACAGTGGGTTTGTCGGTTGCAGGTTTTTGATCTTCGACAGTACAGGCATATAACAAAACGATAGCTACCAAACACGATACATAATGGATCACTTTTTTCATAACATTAGTTTTTAAATGTTTATGATGTAAAAGTGCTTTGCTACAGAAGTTATTTCAATCGTTAAAAAGGATGATATTTTACAACTTCTCTCAGAAAAAATCATTAAAAAAGATGAGTTGAAACATGGCGCTTTCGGCTTTTCTTTACTGAAACAAAAGATGTAATTTTTCGGTAATGAAAAAATACCTGCTGATAGCGTCAATACTATTGTTGTTAAGTCACATGCGTGCTCATGCGCAAACAAAAGAACTGGACAGTATCAAGACGGAGATTGACAAACACCCGCAAGCTGACACCACACGTTTGAGTTTATTGGTGGATTATGTTTTGAGCGCTATCAATGTCAACACTTCGCAGGCGCTTCCATTAATGCAAGAGGTTGTTGCCATTGGCAAGAAGATAAACCACACAAGAGGAGTTCAGGTAGGATACATTTATCTCCAATTATATTATTCAGACCGGGGTGATTTTCCGCTCTCTATACTGTATGCTGATACTGCGCTCCAACACCTGGAAAACGATACAAGCCGGTATGCAAAAGTTAACATGGCCTACCTGTACAACAACCTGGGTGGCGACAACTTTAAAATGGGCGACTACCAAAAGGCAATAGACTATTACACAAAGGCGGGTGATATATTGGAACGGTATAACAAAACGCAGGCCTTGACATCCGTTTATGACGGACTTGCGGCAGTCTACCAGGAGTTATCACAACTCGAAAAAGCATTTGAATACGACAGGAAAGCGATAGCAGTGGCTGAAAAAAGTGGTAACAAGGCATTGATTGCCTTAAGGTATTTGAATTATGGAGAACGGCTCATCAACCAGAAAAAATATGCCGATGCAGAAGCTATCTTGAAAAAGGTTGAACCTTTGGGTCTCGAAACAAAAGATGTTATCGCACGGGCTTTGTTTTACCAAATCAGGGGCGCTTTAAATCAATACAAAAAACAATACCGGCAAGCCATTGTTGATTTTAAAGCATCCTATAAAATAGGTTTGGATAACGATGATAAATACCAACAGATAGCTCTGTTAGACCCGCTTGTAAAATCACTGATAGATGCAGGTGAAATGAGCGAGGCAAAAAAAATGAACGACACGCTGCTGGATAAATCCATTCGTTATCAGATCAATTTCGGCCGTAAGAACGCTTATGAAAACATGGCTAAATGGTATTTGCTCAATAAAGATTTTACCAATGCCTATAAATTTCTGGAAATGAAAATGCTTCTTTCCGATAGTATCTCCTCTGAGGAGACGAAGAAAAAAATAGCGATTACAGAAGTTCGTTATCAAGTTGCCGGTAAAGACCGTGAAATAAAATCGCTGCAAGAAGAAAAAGAAATTCAAGACCTCAGGCTCAAACAAAAAAATACGCTTAGCTACATCTTCATCGGCAGCACCGTTTCATTACTTATAATCTCATTGCTCTTTTATCGTAACTACGTGCATCGCCAAAAGCTGCAGCAACAGCGCATTAATGAACTTGAAACTGAAAAACAATTAACGGCTACCGAGGCCATCCTCAAAGGTGAAGAGCAAGAGCGTACGCGTTTGGCTAAAGATCTGCACGATGGCTTGGGGGGAATGCTGAGTGGTATAAAATATTCCTTGAATCGCGTGAAAGGAAATTTAGTGATGACACCCGATAACGCACAAACTTTTGAACGCAGCCTGGATATGCTGGACAGTTCTATTCAGGAAATGCGCAGGGTAGCGCATAATATGATGCCCGAAATATTAGTACGTTATGGATTGGATGCAGCGTTAAAAGAATTTTCCAGAGAGATTGATCGAAGTGGTGTAATCCATGTAAATTATCAATCCATTGGCGCGAATGACATGACCCTGGAGAATATCACATCTGTTACCATTTACCGTATTGTACAGGAATTAGTGAACAATACAATTAAACATGCCCACGCCAAAAATATATTGGTTCAGTTACACCAGTACCCGCAAGAGAAATTGCTGGCGGTTACAGTGGAAGACGATGGAAATGGTTTTGACGTGAAGATGGTAAACCAATCTGAGGGTATGGGCTGGCGAAGCATTCAAAACCGGGTTGAGTTTTTGAAAGGTAAATACGATATACAATCATCTCGCGACAAAGGGACTTCCGTTATGATCGAAATTAATTTGTAATGAAGGCAGGTATTTTCATAGTAGACGACCATTACCTGGTAATCGAGGGCATCCGTTCTTTATTACAGAATGAAAGAACTATTGACTGGATGGGGCACGCCACCAATGCAGCATCGTGCCTGGATTTTCTAAAACTTCAACAGCCAGATGTTATACTGATGGATGTGAACCTGCCGGACAAGAGTGGCACGGACTTATGCAAAGAAGTAAAGCAGTTATATCCTGCGGTACTGATAGTGGGGCTCAGCACATTTAATCAACAACTCATTATCCGTAATATGATGGATAATGGTGCATCGGGGTATGTATTGAAGAACGCTACAAAAGAAGAATTGCTGGAAGCGATAAACGTTGTATTAAACGGCGATACTTATTTCAGTATCGAAGCGGCTGATGCACTGAAAGGATCAGATGTGCAGCGGCCGTTGATCACCAGACGTGAGAAAGAAGTACTGCAGTTAATAGCAGAAGGTCTTACGAATGCCGAGATAGCCGAAAAACTTTTCATTAGTATACCCACTGTAAATACCCATCGCAAAAGTATTTTAGAGAAATTCGAAGTTAAGAATACCGCTACGCTTATTGGTAAGGCGATTAAGATGGGGCTGATATAAACCGGTATTAAGAATTCAGTTACTAATTTCAAATTAAGAGTTCGTTTACTTACACTGACCTACTCAATGTCTGTATCTGGCCTCCAGGTCACACAAAAGTTGTGTCAATTTATCTGGACTTTCTCTCATCGCATTATGCCCACAATCAAGTGTTTCAATAAGCCACTGAGGGGAATTTTTCAGCGATTCAAATTGCGAAGTGAAGGGGGTGTTCGCCCATCCGGTATGATAGATGAACGCCCGATTGAGAATCCTCTCATGGTTTCCATTTAATTGCAAATTTTGCATGAACGCTGCCAGTGGATGCGGTCTCCTTCGAATGTCTCCGCCGGTCGGTACGGCGACAGTCATGCCATCATGACCTGCACCGGTTGCAAAAATATTCCGGAATATATCGTTTGTAAGAGTCCAGCAAGAGTCTCCATGTTTGGGAACGTAGGCATCAATATAAACAAGCGCTTTTATCCTTTCTGGAATTCGATCAGCACATCCGGTAATAACCATTCCACTATAACTATAGCCACATAGTATTACGTTATGTATATTCTCACGTAATATAAAATCAACAACGAATTGAATATGTGTATCAAGGTTTATGATTCGATCTTGCTCTTGCTGATCTAATTCCAATCCAGGGAGTGTCAATGAAAAACACTTCTTATTAAGGTTTGTTAACCTTTCCGTTATCGGATCAAATGCCCATCCTCCCTGCCAGCCCCCGGGAATAAAAACATATGTATCAGTTACTGATTGTATCATAAATTGTTTTGTTTGTGAACAAATACCAACGTTAGAATAAAATCGTTGATGTTTTAGTAGTAACACAAAACTCGTCTGGATAATTCAGTCTCATGGAGAAATTTAATATAATAAAGAATATCGGCAGCATCCACATCATCAAAGAATGGAGTTGCACTTTTGATTTTTAAAGTTATACACCAGTCACTTACAATTAAAGATTACGCTGAAGGAAAACTTTGTTTTGCTTGAACATTGTCAAAGTTATTTATTTAAAAATGCCTTCGCAGAAACCTTATATATGGTAACTGAAAAGGCATTTTCTTAATACCAATATTATACTTATCCTACGTTAGCTAGCTAGTACGGATATGTAAATTGTTGGACTGACTAGTTACGATGCAGGTTCATCAAGCGACTAATGCGCCACACTTTATCATGCCCCTTCTCCCAACGTATAATATAGTTATGCTTCTTTATGGATTGCACACCATTAATTATCACAGTATCTTCAGATTGTCCGATGTCATAAACTGCATTGCCATGTACGTACCGGTATTTCAAACTAATGTTTGACGCAAGTATGCTACTTGTCTGAAAAAATTGACGATAGTACTGATACAGTCCATCACGGTCCACATCGAGACCTTCTCCATAGAAGTGTAAGTCTGCTGTCCAGAAGTTAGAAACTTTATCTGCATTACCTGAGGTGAGTGCCTTTATGTAGGCATTGGACTGATTCGTAATTTGTTGATTAATCACCCCATTGTCTCCGGCTTGCTTATTATAGCAAACTACAGGCCCTGCAACATTTGAATCAACTAAGGAATTATTATCATAAAGTCCGCTAATATTCTTATCGATAAGCCAAAGTCCGTCACGTCCCTTTATCATGCGCGTGAAATAGTAGCCGTTATTTATATATACCGCACCATTCACTGTAGCATCATTATGGAACCCTCCAATGTTGTAGGCCACATCGCCAAACACGTTTTGCTCCAATAACTGCCAAGTAAAATTCAGTTTAGTTCCATTCGCAAAAGACGCAGTCATCTCCGCACGCAACTCATCTCGATTCTGATCTGTGTTGTCATTAACGTTAAGAAGGTCAGGTGTCCAAAAACTATACATCTCGTCTACATTTCCTTCATTAAAACTTGTTACATAGGCCTTCCACCGGTCGTTGATTTCCTGACTGGTAGATGTGCATTTTTCACTCTGTGACTTGTTCATTTCTTTTGATGAAGCTGTCGTGCCTGTTTCCTTACTTGCAGAGGGTTCTACACTCTGATCACTTTCCTGGTTAGAACAACCTGCACTTACTAACAGCATTGCTATCATAACAATGCCCGATAATGTAGTAATACAATTTGATTTATACTTTTTCATTTTTCATTAATCATTTAGTTTGAAATAATAAATAAGATGTAGCCACAACGTTTCGTCTACAGCTGGATGACAAAATGTTGAGCCGATTTAAAATAACAGCGCGCTCTGATATTCAAAATTATCATGTACTACAGTTGCATTCTTCTAAAAAATGTAACCAATGTCACAACCTGAAAAATACCCACGGTTGTTAAGGAATATGCAGCATAATTCCGGTCAGCATAGGTTATACCCCAGATTTCAATAATTCTACAATCACGTTGATCTAAGTGTAGAACGATAAAAAAAGTGTATATATCAAAGAACATACATGTACAACACTTCTATGCAGAGATATGCATATATTTTACTACTGTATATTAAAATACATGAAAACAGAATAATGAGGTGAATCATAACATTAACGAGGTCAATATTTTAAAACCTATTTAACGTAGGTGTAAATACTGAATTACCTCTTAGTACTTATTGGCGACTCGAACACCCGTCTCTATAATTATTTCCATTTCTATGGAGTATTTTTTTACAGATAATTTTAAAGGTTATTTTTACACTTATTGATTAACCAAATGATATTGTATAAATAACCCTTGTCTGCATGAGTACATCTCTACAAAAACTTAATTATGTTATTTTCTTTTACCTTTTTTTCCTTTCCTATAACGCACGGGCCCAGTCTGAGATCTGGGGTATGACCCAGTGGGGAGGCGACGGTGCTGGTGTAATTTTCAAGACCGACCTGAACGGAGAAAACCAGGAAGTGCTTTATAAATTTCCAGGACTAGCGAGTGGCTTTAAACCCTATAGCTACCAATTGTGTCAGGCAAGCAATGGCAAATTTTATGGTACTACTTATCAAGGCGGTGTGGGAAATGGTGGTGTGATCTATGAATTTGATCAGAGTACAAATACCTACACCAAACTCTATGATTTTGTGTTCGTTGGTCCAGGTGGTTCCAATCCAGAAAGTGGCGTTATGCAGGCTTCCAATGGTAAATTGTATGGCATGACTCCGAACGGCGGAGCCTACAGCAAAGGCACCATCTATGAATTTGATCTTTCCAACCAAGCATTTACCAAGCTTTATGATTTCGATGGCACCAACGGTAACCCATCCCTTGATGGCGGCGAGATGATACAGGCTTCCAACGGGAAGTTCTATGGTGTTACCTCTGCGGGAGGGACAGCCTGGGGTGTAGTCTTTGAATTCAATCCTGTTGGCAACGTGTATAAAAAGCTCTATACTTTTCCGGAGAGTCATTACAGCGCAGGGCTTACCGAATTGTCTAATGGAAAATTATACGGTGTATCTGTTCAAGGTGGTTCAAATTGGGCCGGCTACGTTTTTACGATCGATCTCGCAACGGGTGCTTTTGCCACGGTATATGATTTTGTAAATGGCACCTTGAAAGCTCCATGGTGTAGCCTTGCGCTTGCATCCAATGGTAAATTGTACGGAACAGCTTCTGCAGGTGGGGCCAATAGCAAAGGGGGACTCTTCAGGTTTGATCCTACAGACAATAGCTGTACTGTGCTCTACAATTTTGATGGTACAACGTCTGGATCGGCGAAGGGGCTGATGCAAGGGTCCAACGGAAAGCTATATGGCATGACAACCTCCTTAGGAAACGATAACAACGGGACAATTTTCGAATTCGATCTCACAGACAATACTTACACAGGTTTATTTAATTTTGATGGCACCAACGGGCGCAGTCCGGCTGGTGTGTTGGTACAGGCTGCGAACGGAAAGCTTTACAGTACTTCGGCATACGGTGGCTACAACGACGATAATGCAGGCCTGATTTTCGAATTCAATCTCACGGGAAATAAGTATACACCTGTTTACAAATTCGGTGGTGCGCTGAACGGATCTTACCCCAATGGCGGCCTCGTGCAGGGTTACAACGGACAGGTTTATGGCATGACGTATAGTGGTGGTGTGAATGACCTGGGTGTAATCTTTACCGTAGATCCCATCCAACATACTTTTACCAAGCTTTATGATTTTGAGTTACCCAATGGAAATTCACCAGATGGAAGTCTCATGCGGAGTGCCAATGGCAAATTATACGGTACTGCGAGAGGGGGAGCGAACGGCAAGGGGGTAATCTTCCAATTCGATCCATCGACCAAGGCTTATACGAAACGTTATGAATTTGATGGAAGCCAGGGAGCATATCCGTCTGCTGATGGAAGCGTGATCAGCGCCTCGAATGGTAAGCTTTATGGCATAGCTGAGGGTGGCGGTGCCAGCGACAAAGGTGTGATCTTTGAGTTCGATCCTGCTACCGGCATCTGTACCAAGCGCTACGATTTCACCGGAGAAGCGTATGACGCAACTCTGATCCAGGCTGCGAACGGGAAACTTTATGGGACAACTTATCAGGGTGGTGTGAACGACGTGGGTGTGATCTTTGAGTTTGACCCGGCGAGTTATGCGTATGTCAATCTATATGATTTTGACGGCACCAACGGAAGTCATCCCAATGGGGGGCTGGCACAGGATATCAACGGAAAACTATATGGAGTAACCGACGATGGCGGGGCAACTGATGCTGGTGTATTCTTTGAATTTGATACAGCAACCAAGACCTACACGAAGCTGCGGGACAAAGGTTCCAACGGCGGTTTGATCGAAGCGTCTGCCGGCAAAATATTTGGCATGAGTGGCACCGCGATTTTTGAATACGATGTAACCGGGAACACGTTTACCGACAAGGTAGCCTTCACCGGTACAAATGGAAGTGGATGGCTCAATTTGTATATTTACAATTCGCTGAGCTTGGTGAACCTGGTTTTTACCGGCGTCGAAGAAAGTACTTTTGAACATTCGCTGGCACTCTATCCAAATCCTACCAGTGGTAAATTGATTGTTGATCTTGCGAAGGAATATAACGGTGTATCAGTCAGTGTATATGATGTTACGGGCAAGGTGATTGCGAAAACAATGAGCGCCAGCACAAATCACCTCAACCTCGAGATCGAAGGAAAGCCAGGTTTTTATATTGTTGAAATTCACACGCAGGCAGGAAACTCAGCAAAGTTTAAAGTCGTGAAGCACTAATGTACATAATTAACTTTTGAGGTAGAGCTACTGGAATTAAACATCTCTAAGATGTACTTCAAACCAAAAGGCTGAAATTAATACTTCAGTCTTTTTGGTTGAAATGTAGTCTCGACAGGAATCGAACCTGTATCAAAAGTTTAGGAAACTTCTATTCTATCCATTGAACTACGAGACCAAAATCATTTGGGGCACAAATTTATAAAAATACTAGTATGATTCAATTGAATGATCCTCACCTTCTGATGAAACCGTAAATCCATCTTGTAAATAGTTGGGATAAATGGCTAAATGCCTTTTACGCACTTGCTCAAAAATAGCCTTTCTCAATACATCTATATTCTCACGTTTAGATGCTGAAACAAAAACAAGATTATTAAAGCCATGCTCTTTATAATATCCCCTCATCTCCTCAAGATTTATTTCTTCGTGCTTTTCACGAAAGAGATCAATCTTGTTCATCACCAGAATAGTTGGAATGTTAGCAGCTCCAATCTCCGTAAGTGTCTTGGTAACTACTTCAATTTGATTATCATGAAACGGGTGTGCTAAATCCACAACATGTAAAAGAACATCTGCTTCACGAACCTCATCTAAAGTAGATTTAAAAGATTCAATTAGATGATGAGGAAGTTTACGAATAAACCCAACTGTATCGGAGAGCAGAAAAGGTATGTTTTCATAGACAACTTTCCGCACAGTAGAATCTACCGTTGCAAAAAGTTTGTTCTCTGCAAGCAGTCCTGATCCTGAGAGTAAATTCATCAGAGTTGATTTACCTACGTTGGTGTAGCCAACCAATGCAACCCGCACAACATTGCTTCTGCCCTTTCGCTGAGTGGCTCGTTGTTTTTCAATCTTCTCCAGTTTTTCTTTCAACACAGAGATCGTGTTTCTGATATTTCGTCTATCAGTCTCAATTTCTTTTTCACCCGCACCACCACGAGTGCCTGTTCCTCCTCGCTGGCGTTCAAGGTGAGTCCAAAGGCGTGTAAGTCGTGGTAAGAGATACTGATTTCTGGCTAGTTCAACTTGTGTACGCGCCTGAGCGGTTTGGGCTCTCCATAAAAAGATATCAAGGATGAGTAAGCTTCGGTCATAGATTCTTACACTAAAATCTTCCCGATCTTTCGGATTCAGCTCTCTTTCCAGGTTTCGTAGCTGAGAGGGCGTTAAATCTTCATCGAAAATGACATTTTTAACCTTTTTTATAATGACAAACTCTTTCAACTCAGTAAGTTTCCCTTTTCCAATAAAAAAGCGGGAATCAGGCTGCGCCAGATTTTGCACCATTTTTCGAACTGTTTTAATACCTGCCGTCTCGGCCAAAAAAGCCAGTTCATCCAGATGCTCATCAATCATTTCCTGTCCCCGACTGTCACCTAATGCAACTAAAACGGCTGTATTTTCAAGTATTGACATTATTCTATTTTAAACAAATGCAAACTTAATGGATAATAATAATACTGAGTTTTATTCGATGGTTACTTTTGCTATTTTTGAAAAATTCAAACTAAAGATTAGTTACTCTGGCCAGTCTTTTTTCATTTTACCGAGAGAACCTATACCCTCATAACCTGTTAATGAAGTTGAATGTATGAGAGTTGCGATCGTCCTGAATACTTCTTGGAATATTTACAATTTCAGGATGAATTTTATAAAAGCCCTTCTTTCTGAAGGCGTTGAGGTTCACACAATTGCCCCACAAGACGAATACACCCAAAAACTAGTAGATATTGGATGTATTCACCATAGGGTGAGGATGGATAGCCGCGGCGCTAACATCATTAAGGACAGCGCTTTAGTTATTGAGCTTTACTCAATTTATCGCAAAGTAAAGCCAGACACCATTCTGCATTATACTATCAAGCCTAATGTTTATGGAACATTAGCAGCATCGTTATTGGGCATTCCTGTAATTAACAACGTCTGCGGCCTTGGTACCGTATTTTTAAAGGATGACCTCGTCTCTCAGATCGCCATGTTTCTCTATAAAGTAAGCTTTAAGTTCGCCAGGAAAGTCTTCTTTCAAAACCCTGACGACCTAAATCTGTTTTTGGATAAAAAGCTGGTCTCTGAAAAATCTGTTGACCTTCTACCCGGTTCCGGAATAGACTTAAAAAAATTCCAGCCATCTATTTATAGGAGAAACGACACATTTACTTTCTTACTTATATCGAGGTTAATTACTGACAAAGGCATTGTTGAATATATTAATGCTATTAAACAATTAAAGTCTGAAGGCTTTAAAGGAAAGTTTCAAATTTTAGGATCTATTGACCCCGATCATAGAAGAGGTATAAAACTAGAACTGATTCAGGAATGGATCGATTCTGGTATAATTGAATATCTGGGAACCACTGATGATGTCCAGAAATATATCAATCAAGCTGATTGTGTAGTGCTACCATCTTATAGAGAAGGAACTCCCCGGACATTATTAGAAGCCGCCAGTACGTGCAAACCAATTATTGCTACTGATGTACCTGGCTGCAATCATGTTGTGGTTCACAACTATAACGGCCTCCTTTGTAAATTAAAAGACTCTGCAGACCTGGCTGAAAAAATGAAGACCATGGCATCTCTCGATTCTGAAATTCTGGAGCAACTCGGTAAAAACGGTAGAATCAAAATGGAAACCGAGTACGATGAGTCCATCGTAATCAACAAGTATCTAAAAACGCTTGCTGAGTTTAAGCAGGCATCCTAAGTGTAATATAAGTATGCAAATTAAAACAACCGGAATTGAAGGTCTGATTGAAATCAGTCCGGCTGTCTATGGTGACGACCGTGGATGGTTTTTTGAATTTTATAAAGAAGAGGCTTTTCATAAAGCAGGTATTAAAACCCGCTTTGTTCAGGAAAACCAGTCGTTTTCAAAAAAAGGAGTAATTAGAGGGCTTCATTTACAACTGCCACCATTTGAACAGGCTAAACTTGTATCTGTCATCAGCGGCAAGGTAATGGATGTTGTTGTTGATCTCCGAAAAGGCTCTAAGACCTTCGGCGAAGTATACTACTGTTTGCTTGAGGCTGATCGTCATAATATGCTCATGGTTCCTGAAGGATTTGCCCATGGATTTGCCGCATTGGAAGACTCCATATTTTTCTATAAATGTTCAAATTTTTATAACAAAGAATCTGAAACAGGTGTACGGTGGAACGATGAGCAACTCAAAGTAGACTGGCCTGTTCAGAATCCGATCCTTTCAGAGAAAGATTGTATCCTGCCTACATTAGACGAGTTGTTAAGAAAATCTGTAATTTCACGGTAACTAAAATTTACTACCGATTGAGACCAATATTTTTTGGGATGTTAACTATCAGTACCGGAATACTCCTAACATCCTGTTCCTATAGGCAGAACATCATGTTCAAAGTCCCCAAGAATTTTTCATTACAGCAACAAGTAGATAATGCCGAACGTAACTATGTAATTCAAAAAAATGATCTGCTAAGCCTGGAGGTATATACCAACAAAGGTGAGCGCATAGTAGATCCTAATTCTGAAACTTTAAAAGAGTCATCTTCATCAGCAATTTCTTCAGAAAAAAATAAAATCGTTTACTTGGTCGATGTCTCAAGTAAAATCAAGTTTCCATTAATCGGTGAGATTCAACTAGAGACTCTTACTATCAAACAAGCTGAAGAACTCTTGCAAAAAGAGTTCTCCAAATATTATGAAGAACCGTATGTTGTTCTTCAATTTACCAACAAGCGTGCAACTGTATTAGGCGCAACAGGTGGACAGCTTGTTCCCTTAGTAAATGAAAATATTCGTCTCACAGAAATATTGGCACTTGCAAAAGGAATACCTCAAACTGGAAAAGCAAGAAATATCCGCGTACTGCGCGGTGACAAAATATTTGTAGCTGATCTCAGTACCATTGATGGTTATTTGAAAAACAATATGATCATAGAGCCTGGTGACATCATTTATGTAGAGCCAGTTCAGCGTGTTGTATCAGAAGCTATCAGAGAATATGGCCCTGTATTTACTATTTTAACAAGTATCACTACCTTAATAATAGTTCTAACAAAATAAGAGCACAAATTTTGGATTCAAAGAACCTAAAAGACGGCCCAATTGAAGGAGTTGATTTTAACAAAGTCAGACATATTATTAGAAGTAATAAGTTCTGGCTCTTTTTTATTCTCATCCTGGCTAATAGTCTTGCTCTTTTAAAAATCAGATATACAAAAGATATATATGAATCTGAGACGGTGATCAAACTTGATCTGGAAAAAAATGCTTCCGATCTGGGGATTAAAGGTCTCAATCAGGAATCACAAAATGCTGGACTAATTTCAGGAGAGATCGAAGTTATCCAATCACGACTTTTCCTTTCACGCGTACTTGACTCGATGGATTTAGCTGTAAGCTTTTACAGCATTGGTCACGTACTTGACTTTGATCTGTTTCCTAATCCACCAGCTATTGTATCATACGAAATTAAGAATCATTCTTTTTATGATAAGCGAATTTATTATACAGAAATAGATGAGGAAAATTTCAAACTCGAAATCAATGGTGTAAAACAACAAGGTAAGTATGGGCAAAAAATCGTTTTGCCTGATGCTAATTTAATTCTACTTAAAAATGAAAGTTTTATAAATGGCGACGAGGTGGGCTATTATTTTATTATCAACTCAAAGGAAGCATTACTCAATTACTTTCTTGCAAACCTGACAGTTGAACCTTTAAATTTTAATGCCAATACAATACGAGTAGCTTTTAAGGATAACAATGTCACCAAAGCACATGATATCCTGACCATGATTGACAATCTGTATATATCTTACAGTAACGAACAAAAGAATCTTGCCAATAAACAAAAAATAGACTGGGTTACAAATGAATTACACCAGATCGAAAATAAAATGGAAGACTATGAAGACTACTTCAAGAACTACATTTTAAAAAACAAATCAACCGACGTCGATGAGGATTTAAAACTAACGATATCAATCATCAACGCCATTGATTCTCAACGTTTCGAGGTTAACTCAAAAATCAGCACTCTTAATCAACTGCTGGATAGTTTCGCGCTTAATAAAATACCGGTGAGTTTCATCGAAAATACATTGCCGGCCAACATCACAAATAACCTGATACAGATTCAGCAGCTTTCGCTTGAAGAGGACAAACTAAAAATGTCATATAAGGAGAATACGTTTCCGCTTCGTCAAAAACAAAACTCTGTCACTGCACTAAAAAATAAAACGCTTGCTATTCTGATAGACACCAAGAATGATTATTTAAAGAAGCTAAAAGAGTTAAATAAACGAAAGGCTAGTTATGAATCTGACTTTGCCAACATACCTGATCAGCGAAATCAGTTTACAAAAAATGAACGCTTCTACAAACTCTATGAAGAGTTCTATTTAACAATGATGAAATCAAAATCAGAATATGAAATTGCTATAGCCGGCACCACCCCTGATTTTAAAATACTCACACCCGCTACTCAACCCGCAAAACCTATTTATCCTAATCAACTATTAGTTGCAGGTATTGGTCTCAGCTCTGGCCTTATCACAATGTTATTCTTTATTGGTATTCTCTACGTTATAAACAATAAAATCACCAACCTTCAGGAAATTGAAAAAGCAGTGACCATACCTGTGCTCGGTGTAATACCATCTTCAAAAAATTTAAAGAGTGGCACATTTCATATTCTTGAGCACCCTAAATCAATGGTGAGTGAATCCTTAAGAATCATTCGTACTAACCTTGACTTTTTCAATGTATCTAGCAGTCATAAAGTCATTGCTATTTCTTCCACTGTTTCAGGTGAAGGCAAATCATTTATTGCCTTGAATCTAAGCGGTGTTATAGCACAATCTAAAAAGAAAGTAATTCTGCTTGATCTTGATATGCGAAAACCAAAAACAGAGCTACCCATTCGCATTGAGGACAAGACAAAAGGAGTAAGTACTATATTGATTAAAAAGAATACATGGCAGGAGTGTGTAAATCATTCGCAGATAGAAAATCTTGATTACCTCGCATCCGGACCTCATCCTCCTAATCCATCAGAGCTTTTATTACACGCTGAGTTTAAAAATCTATTAGAAGAGTTAAAAGAAGTCTACGACTTCATTATACTTGATACGCCACCTGTTGGGCTTGTTACTGATGGTATAATGGCCATGAAACAAGCAGACGTCTCAATTTATATTTTCAGAGCAAACTATTCTAAGCAATATTTCCCTGAAAATTTAAACCGCATCATTACAATCAACAAGTTTACAAACATTACCATTCTGCTAAATGCATTGCCTGCAGGTACAGAACGTGGTTATGGTTATGGTTACTATGAGGAGCCAAAGAAATTAACATGGCTACAATCGTTATTCAAAAGAAATTAAGTGTTTAACTGGCTAAAGAAAAGTGATCGGCAAAATATCAATCCTATTTTGGTTGATATTCACTCCCATCTGATACCCCTTATCGATGATGGTGTGAAGTCATTTGATGAATCTGTAGATATTATTATAAAATTTCAAAAACTTGGGTATAAGAAAATCATCACAACTCCACATATCATGAGTGATGCCTATCGAAATACACCGGAAATCATTCTTCCAAAATTAGCTGAACTAAATAGTACACTTCAAGACAAAGGTATAGATGTTACCGTAGAGGCTGCAGCTGAATATTACCTGGATGAATACTTTATAAAACTCGTTGAGGCTAAAAACATTTTAACTATCGGAAAGAATTATCTTCTCTTTGAAACTAATTTCCTTACGGAACCCTTTAATCTGAAAGAGTTTATATTTCTGGCTACAACAAAAGGTTACAAACCAGTGCTTGCTCATCCAGAGCGTTATTTATATCTACAAAACAACAAAGAAAAATTGCAGGATCTGCTTGATAGAGGTGTGCTTTTCCAAATCAATATAAGTTCAATTACCGGATACTACTCCAAGCAAGTACAGCAAACAGCGCAAAAATTAATTGACTGGGGATGGGTTCATTTTTTAGGAAGTGATTGTCATCATCATCAACATATTAAACTGGTAGAAGATGCTCAACAGCTACGATATTTCAAAAAAGCATTATCACTTCCACTTCTGAATAATTCACTCTTATGATTGCTGTAACCGGGGCAAATGGATTATTAGGAAGCTTCATCATTCGAAAACTGATAGAGCAAAAAGAGACATTCGTTGCTATCGGAAGAGAAAATTGTGACACTTCGATATTGAAAGATATTGAATCACATATCACATGGCGATATGCTGATATCAATGATCCAATTTCGTTAACTGAAGCGTTGGAAGGTGTGACTCATCTTATCCATACAGCAGCTATCGTGTCTTTCAATCCGCGCGATTCAAAAAAAATATTTGATACCAATGTACTCGGTACCCGAAATGTAGTTGATGCATGTCTGGATGTTGGCATTACGAGATTAGTTTATATCAGCTCCGTTGCAGCGCTTGGCCGACAGAAAAATCAGATGCTTATCAACGAGCAGAATAAATGGGTTGATAGCCCATTGAACAGCACGTATGCAAAATCAAAATATGCTGGAGAGCTTGAAATTTTCAGAGGACAGGAAGAAGGACTCAATACAATTATTGTTAATCCTTCGGTTATACTTGCGCCCACAGATTGGAATCGCAGTAGTTCTCAACTTTTCAAATATGTATGGCAAGAGAAACCATTTTACATTGATGGTTCTCTGAATTATGTAGACGTTCGTGATGTAGCACGGGCTGTAAGTCAACTCCTCCATTCACCTCTTCAGAATGATCGTTTTATACTAAGTGCAGGACAATTGAGTTTCAATGATTTTTTTAAAGCCATATCAAAACAGTTCGGTAAAAAAGCACCTCGAATAAAGCTAAACAAAACATTTATCAAAATAGCAGCGTCACTGGAGGCCTTTCGCTCACTAATAACAGGTTCAAATCCTCTTATAACACGCGAAACAGCACGACTGGCTAACACGCAATTTGTATATGAGAATAATAAAATAAGAAAGGCACTAAATTTTGAATTTCAAACGATTGACCAAACCCTGCAATGGTGTTGCGAACATTACATTAAGAAAATAAATGGCAAAAAATAGCCCGAA
>DATJHZ010000354.1:0-8483 GCA_035493595.1 Cyclobacteriaceae bacterium
CTGAATTCCGGATTCTAAATTCCATATTCTTTTTTTCATGAACGAAGCAGTATCCCCCGATAGAATTGCCCAGCAAATAGAAGAGAGTAATTACATTAGCCGCGATCTTAGCTGGTTACAATTTAATTACCGCGTTTTAGATCAAGCCCGGCACACAGATAGAAGTATTTTTGACAGACTTAAATTTCTTTCCATAACGGCATCTAACCTTGATGAGTTTTGTACCATACGGTTAGGGAGTCTATACAATTATCTGGATTACAATAAAGAGCGGTTTGATTACAATGGTCTTCGGGAAGAACCCTTTAGAAAATTATTGCTAGGTGAAACACAGCGATTTTTTAAAGACCAGAATGATTGTTACGTAAATGAACTAAGACCGCTATTCTCCCAGAACGGATTCTGTATTTGCGATTACAGAGACTTATCCGTTGAGAACACAGAGAAGGTAAATCAATATTTTCTGCGCACGATTTACCCGATGCTTACCCCAATGATGTTTGATAATTATCATACTTTTCCAACCCTGATGAATAACAGGTTGTTGTTTGGTGTGGTAACGAAAAATACTAACGAAACTCAAAATCAACAGCGGGCATCCTTCATTCAGGTGCCTAACAACCTGCCACGTTTTTATGAGATAGTGGTGGAGGATAAAATTCAGTTTGTTCCTATTGAAGACATTATCCGGAATAACATTTATAATCTATTTCGGAATGTTGAAATTATAAGTACCAACATCTTCCGCATTAACCGTAATGGTGATTTTACTCTTGAAGAAAGTGAAGATATTGAATCTAACTTCCTGGAAGATTTAAAACGCAAAATCAAAACCCGTCGCTCAGGACGTGTAGTACGATTAGAGGTTGAAGAAAATCCTGATCCTTGGTTGATTCGATTGCTTAAGATTCAGTGGGATCTTGACGAACATAATATTTTCTATGTTCCGAACGAGGCCATGATGGAGCTTTCGGGCTTGCTGCAGATTATTAATCATAAAGAGTTTAGAAGCAAGAGATCTCATCCGCCAGAGCAAATTAAGCCGCTGAACTTTCCAGAGATAGGCTCGCGCGATTTGTTTGAAGTTTTAAAGGAGCGTGATATCTTATTGCATCATCCATACAACTCTATGGAGCCAGTTCTTGAGTTATTAGAAAAGGCAGCAGACGATCCTTTTGTGCTCTCCATCAAAATAACTATTTATCGTGTTGCCAAAGAATCACGTGTAACAGCAGCACTGTTAAAAGCTGCTGAGAATGGTAAACACGTAGCGGTTCTGTTTGAAGTGAAAGCTCGTTTCGACGAAGAGAATAACTTGCGTGAAGCACAGCGCCTGCAAAAAGCAGGATGCTTTGTGATCTATGGTGTAAGTAGTTTAAAGACGCACACCAAACTTCTTCTTATCGTTCGCAAAGAAGAAGACGATAGAGTTGTTCGTTATGTACACCTCTCAAGTGGAAACTATAACGAATCGACATCAAGATTATATGTCGATATTGGCTTATTGACTACTAAGGAGATCTATGCCAATGATGTGTCTGAGTTCTTTAACGTTATAACTGGACATTCTCAGCCAACAACGTACCGAAACCTTATTACATCGCCAAGAGATATGCGCATTCAATTGTGTAATCTCGTTAAAAAGGAAGCGGAGAACGCACGTGAAGGTTTGCCTTCTGGCATCGTGATTAAGCTGAACTCGTTACAAGACAAAGAATTAATTGATGAGTTATATGAAGCCTCACAAGCTGGTGTAACCATAAAACTCATTATAAGAGGTATGTGTTGCCTCAAGCCTGGCCGAAAAGGAGTTAGCGAAAATATCGAAGTAATTTCTATTGTAGGAGAATATCTTGAACATTCACGGATTTACTATTTCCATAACACGGGCAATCCTAAAGTATACATTGGCAGTGCAGATGCCATGGTGAGAAGCTTTGATCGTCGCATTGAATCATTGTTCTTACTAGACGATGAGTTTTTAAAAAAGCAGGCCATCAACAACCTTCGCTTTAACTTGAAGGATAATGTTAATGCTTACATCATGAAGGAAGATGGAAGTTACGCTATCAAAGAACCAAATGGAGAACCTCCTTTCAATGTTCACAAAGAATTCTATCGCGTAACAAGAGATATAGTGATGGAGGCAAAGTTGTTTTGATCTTGTTGATTTCTTTATCGTTTATTAAAAACATTATCATAGTGATTTGATAAGTCGCGCATTTATAAAAAGTTCGTTCATTTATACGATAGCTGGTACGCTACCGATGGCGAGTGCCTTTATTTTGTTGCCGTTCTATATACACTACTTATCAACAAGCTCATACGGTGCTCTTTCCATTTACCTTACATTTTCTGCTCTTGTTCAGGTATTAGTTACATACAGTTTTGACACATCTCTTTACATTCATTTTCACGAACTTAAGAATGATAAGAATAAGCTATCCATTTTTGTAAGCTCGGCATTTATCTTCATGCTGATTATAAGCGTAGGTGTTGGATTGATATTTTCAGTCTTAGGCAATATTGTTTTTGATTTGGTATTACACGACAAAAATATTTCATTCTATCCTTTTGGAATTGCATCTGTGGGAGTCGGGATATTCCAGTCAGTGTTCAAAGTTTATAGCAGCTTATTGCAAAGCAGGCAAAAACCGGAGATATTTTTCTGGTCTAATTTGCTTTCATTTTCATTAATAGCAGCGTTTACGATAGCAGGCTTATTACTCTTTCCAGGCACACTGGTTGGACCTGTTATGGGAAGATTGTTGGCGGCTCTGATTTCAGGTTCATGGGCGTTGATTATGATATTTCGAGAGTTTGGTATTCATTTCAATTTCACGTGGCTAAAATCTTCTTTTAGTTTTAATAATTATACTTTCATCTATCAGCTTGAGCAATGGGTAATTAATAATTTTGACAGAATGTTAATGGTGATGCTCGGGCTTCCGCTTGCTTACATAGGTGTATACGATTTTGCCATAAAATGCTTAATCGTTATTGAACTCATAACCAACGGACTCCATAGTTCATTTTATCCTAAAATGGTGAGTCTGCTTGTGTCTCAAAAGGAAAAAGTTTCAACGCCTGAGATGAACCGATATTATCATGGTCTAATAGCTGTGATTATGCTACTGGTTTGTGTTTGCATATTTGCTTTTCCAATTGCGATTAAACTATTTGTTTCGAAGCCGGCATTTCAGGAATCCATCCAGTACATTCCGTACCTGGCAGTTCTTTATTTTTTCAAAGCTATCCGATTATATTTCACAGCTCCGTATGGAATACTAAAATACTCCAAACCTTTGCCATTTATTTATCTGATCATTTCAGTATTGAAGATAGGACTGATGATGATACTGATTCCTAAGTTCAATGTGTTCGGGGTTATCTTTGCATCTTTTGTTGGGTATGTTGTGGAGTTACTTCTGTTAAAGTATAACCTAAGAGATAAATTTGAATTTCGATTTAACGCATTCAAGATTGTATTGGCACCGGTACTATTAGCAGTATTAATAATGGTTCTTGAACCTACACTCTCAATTAATTATCCTTTGAGTGTTCACCTTACTTATTTGATAAGCTGTTTAATAATGCTTTTCTGGATTTATCAGAAAGAATTAAAGCTCATTGATCCCATTAAATTATTTCGCTAAAATTTAATGATGCATTTTAGCTGATGTTATGAACTTACATATTGTTCCAGATAATGTTTTTACTAATCGATTTTATGAAAATATAGTCGAGCTAGGTATTCTTGATAAGAATAGAATAATAGTTCGTTCGAGTAGTGAAAAATATGTTCACATAAAACATGACATTGTTGGAGCTCCAATGTACTCAGCAGAATTTGATTCTTATGTAGGTGATTTGAGTCAATATGAGAAGGTCTTTATCCATATGTTCTTACCCTTGATGTACAGATGGGTTGCTAAAAATTCTTTCAAAGAATTAAATTGGATGATATGGGGTGCAGATCTATATAATTTACCAACAAATGATCTTGATCTTTATGATAGGCTCACATATAAAAAGTATGTTCGTTATAAATGGTCGTTAAATAATTTGCTGTATCTATTGAAGATTAGGTTTACCAATTCCATTTATAAAAAGGAAGCATATGGCAAGGTAGACAATGTGCTAACATGGATGACCAGCGAGTTTAATTTTGCATGCACACACTTACCTTTGAGCAAGAGAGTAAAGCATAAATTCTTTTTCTATGAAAATAAATTCGCTTATGAGACACTTGATAAGTATAGCCAAGAAGGGCATGCCACAAAGTCGGATATTCCCACTATAATAATAGGTAATTCTTCCACTGCTACTTTAAATCATATTGATGTTGTTAACTATCTGCAAGAAAATGCAATTAAAGCTAACTTGTTAATTCCTGTTTCATACGGAGATAAGCATTATGCAGATTTTTTAAGGAGGAATCTTTTATTTTATACTTATGGTAAAGTTGAGTTGGTAGATAGATACATGGCTTTTGAAGAATACGTGACCTTTCTAATGAGTGCTGATGCAATTATTATGTATAACACACGACCTCAGGGGTATGGTAATATTTTTATTATGATGTATCTGGAAAAACCAGTGATTCTTAATGAAAAGAATATATCTGTTGCTGACTTAGATAAGAATTCTTTGAAGTGGTATTCAATAAGTGATCTTCAAAAAAACAGAGAGCTTCAAGTTTCAGGTAATCGAAAAGCTGTTACCGAATTGTTATCACACCAAAGATTACTAAAGACGTATAGTGATCTTTTTTCCTAATTATTCCTGGATTTTTCGACAATCATAAAATAGCCTAAGGGGAATTGGATTCCCGTTTTTTGAGATATCTTCCTACCTACGCTTGTCTTAACAAAGATCGAGCAGATCTGTTGAATGAACATAGCGATATACTTGCCAATGGCAGGAAAACGCATAATATTTTTGGAGATTAGATCAGTTAAGATTTCTGGTACTCCGCCTATTGGTTTTAGCAATACGATTCTTAATGCTGAATGAGTGGCGAAATTCTCAAGTGCGTATTGAGTATATCTAAAATAATCGTGAGGTATTTCATGAAGTTTATAGAAGAATGGAACATTAAGAATTATTTTTCCTCCTGACGTTAATATCCGCGTCATTTCAGCCCATAATTTTTCTGGATATTTAATATGCTCCAGTACATCGGATAAAATGATCGTATCGAACTCTTCATTTTTGAAAGGCAATGATTGGTTAAGATCACAGATGTAATCCAGATGCGGATTTTTGTGATTACTATTTTCCCAGTCGGCACAAGTACAATTAGAAGCATAATTTTTATAGGCTTCGTAGAGCGGAACTCTGCCGCAGCCCAAATCAATTAAATTTCCTTTAACATGATCCTTCAAGTAAAGATCATAGTGAGTTGCTACAATATCAACAACCAACCTTGATGATATCCCAACCACGCTTTTGTTTCTGGAGCCTGTAAGTTTACCCTTCTTGTAAACAAATTTGCTCGGTTCCCAGAGTTCTGCATGTTTCATTGAAGTTTTTATTTAGGGTGTTGATTAAGCATGAGATTTTTCTCGCTTGCTAATGGAGAATGGCTTTATGCTTGTGTAAGATTTATTTTGGGCAACTAATAATCCGTCCCAGGAGAAGGTTTCATTTAAATCAGCCGAGCAAAGAATTTCAAAGTTATGTTCTTCAAGGAATTTTAAACAATTGTAGTGAAGGTCATTAGAATGAGTTGATATGAAAATAAATCTGATTTTGTTGGCGTTAATAGTTTCCTCTGCACCTAACAGCATCTTGTATTCATAGCCTTGTATGTCGCTATGAAGAATATCAATAAAATTAAGATTGTGCTTCTTAAATAAATAATCTACAGAGTAGAGTGGAATAGAAGGTGTTAGATCAGTTTTCTGATCAATGAATCCAAGATCGAATGTGCCTTTAAGTTTATTTAATTTAAAATTCAGCTTGCCGAAATTCATTTTATGAGGATCCGGTTCAATCATAAAGCATTTTGAATTTTTCACAGAAGAAGCAAACCACATTGAATAAAAGGCCCAGTAGCTCCCTAGTTCCAGCATACAACCTCCATCAGGAATGCTCTTTAAAACTTCCTGAAATACGTATTCTTCCTGTGGCTCATGTACACCTTTATTCTGTTCAATTAACAAGGTGTTACCATAATCATAATAGCTGCCTAATGTTATCTTTAAACCGTTATGCATTACCTGATGATCCTTAAAGATCACACCTGCATTTTGAGCATAATCAATCTTATTGTTATCCGAACTTGCCTTTACGATTTCAATTCGCTTTCGCCAGGTGTCGTTAAGCTTATATTTGGGATATGTCAGATTGAACCTGATATTAAAATAGTTAACCGAATTAAGAACCCGAAGGATTAGATTGTAAAAAGCGGGACGATTTTTTAGCCTTTGTTTTATATTCATTCACTGCCTATTTTAGAGCCTTCAAAAGTAAAGATAACTACTTAGTTTTCAATGATAATTGTACGTTTACGTGGAGGTCTTGGGAACCAGTTTTTTCAGTACGCTGCGGGCAAGGCATTAGCTGAATTTCATCAGACTTCATTTAAGTTAGATCTCTACTATTACAAGAAACACCCCTACAGAAAATTTGAGCTTGATAAATTCAATGTTCCGCTTGAGATAGCCAGCCGTGAGGAGGTGCATACCTTTACGGGCAAGAATCCTGTTATCAGATTTTTGAATAAATACGATAATTACTTCCATTGCCCTGAAGTTTTTGCTCAACCACATTATCATTTTTATGAAGACTTCTTTCAGCTTCCAGCCAATTTGTATTTGTCTGGTTACTGGCAATCGGAGAAATATTTTGAATCTATTCGTTCTAAAATTTATGAATGGTACACACCAGCAAAACCATTCGATGAACGAAACGAGACTGTAATACAACAAATGAAATCATGCGCCAGTGTAAGTCTTCATGTGCGACGAGGAGATTATGCGGGCAATTCTATTTTTGGTTCAGCCTCGCAAGAATATTATAAGAAGGGTGTTGACTACATTCGTCAACATGTGGACAATCCTCATTTTTTTATTTTTAGTGATGAAATTGAGTGGTGTCGTAAAAACTTATCTATTGACAAGGCAACCTTTATCGATTGGAATAAAAAAGATGATTCCTATAAGGATTTGTGGCTGATGTCGAATTGCAAAAATCATGTTATGGCGAACAGCACCTTTAGCTGGTGGGGAGCTTGGTTAGATAATAATCCAGTCAAAATTGTTACAGCTCCTAAACAGTGGTTCAAGCGAAACTATAATAATGATCGTACACCTATGTACCCTGCGAGGTATTATAATTCAAAAGACATTATTCCATCAGGATGGATAACGTTGTGAAGAGAAAGCCATCCATAGTTATGCTTGCGAACGGTCATCCACCGTTTGATACTCGCATTTTTCTTAAAGAAGCAATCAGCCTTTCTAGAAATGGTTTTGATGTTTCTATTATCGTTCCAAATAAATCTAATGATGAGCGTGATGGTATAAAAATAATTGCGGTTCCTCTTGTAACGAAAGGATGGCAAAAGTTGATTGTTACGCCTTGGAGGATTTTTATAAAATCTTGCAAGCAGTCAAAAGATGCAATTTTTCATATTCATGATTCAGACATTCTGATTGTTGGTGTGCTTTTGAAAATTATAGGGCGACGAGTGATCTATGATGCGCATGAAGACACCCCCCTTCAGATTAGCTATCAGCATTGGTTGCCGACGATCGTGAAAATTCCTTATCGATGGTTCTACTATATTCTTGAAAAGTTTTGTGGAATTATCTTCAACAAGATTATTGTTGCTGAACCCGTAATAGCGAAGTACTTTCCTGCTCGAAAAACAATTTTGATAAGAAACTTTCCTATTGTTGACGCCTTTAAACGTGAGTCAGTCAGGCCCTACATGGATAGGGCTGAGCGCCTCGTAAGTGTGGGGACATTAACTAAAGTGAGAGGATTGTATGAGATGCTTGAAGGTGCACAGAAAGCAAAAGAAAAGATTGACTTTGAATTTGTGTTAGGAGGTAAATTTGCGCCGGCAGAATTAGAACAAAAAACAAAGGCATCATATTCGTTTACATTTCTTTCATGGATTTCTCATCGTGAGTTGGTTGATTTGCTCTTTGATTCTCGCATTGGTATTATCATACCGCATCCAATAGAACGATACAAGACAAATTATCCTGTGAAGCTTTTTGAATTCATGGCGGCGGGTATACCTGTTATTGCTTCGAAGGAAGGAGAGTCGGCATATTTTGTTAATGAAGCTCAGTGTGGTATACTGGTTGATCCATTAAACATAGAAGAAATCGCGAAAGCAATCGTCTGGCTTTTTCAGAATACAGATGAGGCCGAAGCTATGGGAAAACGTGGACAGAAACTTATATTCGAAAAATATAACTGGGAAATAGAAAGCAAGCAATTGCTTGAAGTATATAAAGACTTTG
>DATJHZ010000355.1:0-9926 GCA_035493595.1 Cyclobacteriaceae bacterium
GTCAGTCAACTCCAGGTGAGAGCCCGCTTCACGCGATAAAATTAAAATCTTGCGCGCTACGTCCATGCCGTTCAAATCATCACGTGGGTCTGGTTCAGTGTATCCTTTTGCCTTTGCTTCTTTCACTACATCACTAAACTTCTTGCCTTCAGTAAATGAGCTATAGATATAATTCAACGTGCCACTAAGTACAGCTTCTATGCGAACAACTTTATCACCACTTAGCAGTAGGTCATTAAGTGTATTGATCACCGGAAGTCCAGCACCCACGTTTGTTTCATACAAGAATTTTACTCCGCGTTTGAAGGCTGTCTTTTTTAACCTTTGATACTTCTCAAGCGGGCCTGAGTTTGCTTTTTTGTTTGGTGTTACAATAGATATGTTGGCTGCCAGTATCGCTTCATAGTTGGCAGTAACATCTTCACTTGAAGTATTGTCAACAAAAATACAATTCGGTAAATTCAAAGAGATCATGTGATCTACAAATGACTTCATCGTCATGTTTTCACCTGATTGATTCATCTCATCAACACAAGTCTGAAGATTTAATCCTTCTTCTTTAAAGATCATCTTCTTGCTGTTCGCGATAGCAACAATGTTTACCTCCAGCAAATTCTCTTTGGCAAGTTTCACGTATTGTTCATGAACCATGGCAAGAAGGGTTTTACCAATCAAGCCGGTGCCGACCATAAACACATTCAATAGTTTTCTATCAGATAAGAAGAAAGCTTCGTGTAAAGCATTCAATGCTTTCGCAACATCAGTCTGATTAATAACAGCCGAGATGTTAAGCTCTGAAGAGCCTTGAGCAATCGCACTCACATTAATACCGTTCTTACCCAATGCACTAAACATTCTTCCGCTTGTACCGGGGCTGTGTTTCATACCCTCACCTACTACGGCTACTATGGCTAAATCACTTTCAACTTTTACTTCGTCAATCTCTTCTCCTTTTATTTCATATTGAAATTCTTTCTCGATAGAATTTTTTGCTTGCATGGCAAACTGACTTTCAACAACAAAACATATTGAGTGTTCTGAAGATGCCTGGCTGATTAGAATAACATTGATCTTCTCGCGACCAAGCGTTCCAAACAAACGCATCGAAACACCAGCAACGCCAAGAAGTCCGCTACCCTGCACGCTGAGTAAACTAATATTCTTAACAGATGAAATTCCTTTAATCAGTTTACCATTTACAGATTCAGCACTGATAACAGTTCCTTTGAATGATGGATTGAATGTGTTCTTAATCCAGATAGGAATACTGTTAACCATAGCAGGCTGCATGGTAGCCGGGAAAATTACTTTCGCACCAAAGTGCGATAATTCCATAGCCTCTTCATAACTCATCTGTGGCACAGTGAAAGCCTTCTTCACCATCCGAGGATCGGCAGTCATCATACCATCAACATCAGTCCATATTTCAAGATCTGATGCTTTCAATGCGCCAGCAAAAATAGCAGCTGTATAATCAGAACCACTTCGGCCAATAGTAGTAGTCTCACCACTTTCTGACGTACCGATGAAGCCCGTAATAATTTGAAGGTTCTTATTTTGTTTGAAGTGATCCTGAATCAGTTTATTCGTCACAACGAAATCAATTTTCGCGTTACCAAATTGCTGATCAGTGCGAATCACATTGCGGGCATCAAGAAAATCTGCTGCAATGCCTTTGTTCTTATATGCTTCGGCAATAATGTAAGCTGAAAGACGCTCACCAAAACTCATGATATAATCAAGCGTTCTTGGAGTACGCTCACGCACAAGGAAAGTACCATGGAGTACATCTTCAAGTTCATTCATCATAAACTTGACTTGTGCCAGAATGCTGCTTTGCTTTTGTACGTCTACCAAAGCACGTACAGCATCGAGGTGACGCTTTTCTATTTCAGCTAACTTGTCTTTATAGGATGCATTACCACTCAACGCCAGAAGGCTTAATTGAATAAGCATATCCGTTGTACCACCAAACGCTGAGAAAACAAGTGCAACATTGCCTTCCTTCAGATAAGGCCTAGTTATTTCAATAACTGATTGTATCCGTTCCGGGGTGGCCACTGATGAACCACCGAATTTTAAAATCTTCATGAATGCTGTTTATTCGTATTTGTAAGGACTTGATTATTGTGATTATTAGCCTCTTCTCCTGGAGTTGGGCCATAATCAGCCATGTTGGGGTATGAAGACATGACGGGTCACCCCGTAATTGTAGTAGTAATTGTAACAGAAATGAAAGTGCAAGCACATGCAACCTCGGCTGAGGTGATGTTGTTGGCTATATGATTTTTTTCGGCTTGCATAAATTGCGCCGCTAAATAATGAATAGATAAGGTGGATTACAAAAAAAATTCATGATTTTTGTGCGCTAAAAAACAAACGAACAGTTGATAGTATAATTAATTTCAGATTTTGGATTTCAGATTTCGAATTACAGGGCCTATTAAGCCTGAAGATTATAGAATCTAAAATCTGAAACTGAAATCCTAAATTTGAAATCTGAATTGAATGGAGCATAGAAGAAAATTTCCCCACGAGTCTGCTGTGAGCATGACAGAACTTGTGTTACCGAATGATACCAATACATTGAACAACCTGATGGGCGGGCGACTCATGCATTGGATGGATATTGTTTCGGCTATTGCCGGACAAAAGCATTCCAACAGAATTGTGGTTACCGCTTCAGTGGATAATATCTCTTTTAAACACCCTATTCGGTTAGGCAATGTGGTTACATTAAAAGCCAGGGTTACACGGGCTTTTAAATCATCCATGGAAATTCGCATTGATGTTGAAGCTGAAGATGCACCTTCAGGAAAAAAATTTGAGAGCAACGTTGCCTACTTTACATTTGTAGCGCTGGATGAAAACGGGAAGCCAACCGATGTGCCTGAACTTGTACCTGAAAGCATCGACGAAAAAGCTCTCTATGAGGGCGCCTTACGTCGCAGGCAACTTCGACTTATTCTCGCAGGCAAAATGAGGCCTAGTGAAGCTAATGAATTAAAATCTCTTTTTGATATCAAGTAATCGTGAGTACACAACCATCGCCTTTTGAAAATTTGTTTCAGGAAGAACTCTATCAGATTCCGGGAAGAACTGTTATTATTTCATCCAAGAACTGGACTGAAGTATCAGACGAAGAGAGAACAGTTCTAAGTAAAATGCTGGCAGCCGTAAAACTCAACCTCGCTTCTGTTCAGATACTTCATCTTCAAAAATTTTCTTTACAGGACTTACAGGCATTTTCGCCTGCACGAGTGCTGGTGTTTGGAGCAACTATTCAAGAAGTATCTCAACTCTATACAAATACCTTGGTTGACAATGTTCCGGTGATCGTAGCCGACTCTATTGACAAACTTGACGATGCGAAAAAGAAAAGCCTGTGGCTTGCCTTAAAGCAGATGTTTGGAATCTAAGGTCGCCTGATCAAATACAACCTTCAACTTAGCAGCCCTACAAATTCGAAATACAGGTTGCCATCTGGTGTGTTCTCTTAACACAGCTTCATGAATTGGCAAATCCATCAAAGAGCAAAAAACACTATACTTTGCGTGTTAGGGATGTTATTTTATATTTGCGCAAGTTTTTGAAGACCATCCCCGCGAAGGGATGGTTTTTTTAACGCTTTTATAATCAAAACCTTAAAACATGAGTAATATCCTATTCCTAATCCCAGCCTTCGGCATAGTTGGGTTGATTGCAATGGCAATCAAGTCTGCCTGGGTTAAAAAACAAGACGCAGGTGAAGCTAAAATGCAAGAACTTGCAGGTTACATAGCTGACGGCGCCATGGCTTTCCTTAAAGCAGAGTGGAAAGTCTTAACCTATTTTGCCATTATTGCTGCTATATTATTAGCCTGGTCAGGCACTTTGGGTGAAGAGTCTCATCCTTTTATTGCCATCTCATTTTTAATTGGTGCAGTATTGTCTGCCTTTGCAGGATACCTGGGGATGAAAATCGCCACAAAGTCTAATGTTCGTACAACACAGGCTGCCAGAACAAGTTTAGCACAAGCTCTTCGTGTATCGTTCACTGGTGGTTCAGTAATGGGTATCGGTGTTGCAGGTCTCGCTATCCTTGGTTTAGGAAGCTTATTCATCGTATTAATCAAAATTTTTGTTCCTGAAGGTTCAGCTATCAATGGCATTGAAATGAAGAAAGCCATTGAAGTTTTGGCTGGTTTTTCATTAGGAGCTGAATCAATAGCATTGTTCGCCCGCGTTGGCGGTGGTATCTATACAAAAGCAGCCGATGTAGGTGCTGACTTAGTTGGTAAAGTTGAAGCAGGTATTCCTGAAGACGACGTTCGTAACCCTGCAACTATTGCCGATAACGTAGGTGATAACGTAGGTGACGTTGCTGGTATGGGTGCCGATCTTTTTGGATCTTATGTAGCCACTATCCTTGCTACCATGGTGTTAGGTCAGGAAATTGATGCTTCAGGTGATAAATTTGGTGGTCTCTCTCCTATTCTTCTACCGATGCTTATTGCCGGTCTTGGACTTATTTTCTCCATAGTAGGAACATGGTTTGTAAGGATCAAAAAAGAAACTGATAGTGTTCAAACCGCTTTGAACATTGGTAACTGGTCGTCTATTGTTTTAACAGCCATAGCTTCTTATTTCGCCGTAACATATTTACTTCCTGAAAAATTAGTACACAGAGGTGTAGAGTTTACATCGCTTAATGTATATCTGGCCATTATCCTTGGTCTTGTGGTAGGTACTTTAATGAGTATGATCACTGAGTACTATACGGCTATGGGTAAACGCCCAGTGTTATCAATTATTAAACAATCGGGTACAGGCCACGCCACTAACATCATTGGTGGTTTATCAGTGGGAATGGAATCAACTGTTGCTCCCATTTTAGTATTGGCTGCTGGTATTATGGGCTCACACGCTTTAGCAGGCTTATACGGAGTAGCTATTGCTGCTGCCGGTATGATGGCTACTACAGCTATGCAGTTAGCTATTGATGCCTTCGGACCTATTGATGACAACGCTGGTGGAATTGCTGTAATGAGTCAGTTACCAGAAGAAGTTCGTCACCGTACGGATAACCTTGATGCCGTAGGTAACACTACTGCCGCTACGGGTAAAGGGTTTGCTATCGCTTCTGCTGCCTTAACATCTTTGGCATTATTTGCTGCCTTCGTTGGTGTGTCTGGTATCAGTGCTATTGATATTTACAAAGCCCCTGTATTATCAGGTCTTTTTGTTGGAGGTATGATTCCTTTCATCTTCTCATCACTTGCTATAGCAGCCGTAGGTCGTGCAGCCATGGACATGGTAAATGAAGTTAGACGCCAGTTCCGCGAAATACCAGGTATCATGGAATACAAAGCCAAGCCTGAATATGAAAAATGCGTGGCAATTTCTACTAAGGCTTCGATCCGTGAGATGATCGCTCCGGGTGCTATTGCATTGCTTTCCCCGGTTATCGTGGGTTTTGCCTTCGGACCTGAAGTATTAGGTGGTATGCTTGCCGGTGTAACGGTTTCTGGTGTATTGATGGGTATGTTCCAGTCAAATGCTGGTGGTGCCTGGGATAACGCCAAGAAGTCATTTGAGAAAGGTGTTGAAATAAATGGTCAGAAATACTTCAAGAAATCTGAACCACATAAAGCATCTGTAACGGGTGACACTGTAGGAGATCCTTTCAAAGATACTTCCGGACCATCCATGAACATCCTGATCAAGTTAACATCTATCGTTGCCTTGATTATTGCGCCACATATTTCGACAAAAACGAAAACTGCGGATGCACAATTAAAAACAGATTCGAAAGCTAAAATCGAAG
The DNA here is from genome assembly GCA_035493595.1 of Cyclobacteriaceae bacterium. GTDB lineage: Bacteria > Bacteroidota > Bacteroidia > Cytophagales > Cyclobacteriaceae > DATCRE01. The sequence goes on from DATJHZ010000355.1 coordinate 5,807, forward strand.
TCGTTGTTCCCGCTTCAACAGATGCTGAAGTGATAAAGAACTAATCTTCTTAGAATAGATTTAAAAAGAAGCCCTGATAAATGTCAGGGCTTTTTTTATTTTTGGTAAGTTTTAAACTCTACTGGAATGAGATTGACAGTGTTTTTACTCCTACTTTCAAACTTTTGCCTGGCCCAGGTTAAGGTAATTGGCAAGTGGAAAACCATTGATGATAACACTTCCAAAGAGAAATCTGTTGTAGAGATAACCGAACGCAGTGGCAAAATCTATGGCAAGGTGATCAAGATTTATCCAGACCCTGGCAAAGATCCAGACCCGGTTTGTGATAAATGTGAGGCCAGCGATGGGCGTCATAATAAGAAAATAATCGGCATGGAGATTATTAAAGACCTGGTAAAAGATGGTGAGGAGTATGGAGAAGGCACCATCCTTGATCCTGAAAATGGCAAGGTCTATCGATGCAAAATTTGGGTTGAAGGTGGATCATTGATGGTACGTGGATATTGGGGGCCATTCTTCCGAACACAGACGTGGTTAAAAGTACCGTAGCTACATGTATATTTAACGACGAATACAACACAAAAACGTAACAGTAGGGTTACCAGCACAACAAATCATGGTATACAAGTCGAGCACAAATTTGAACGAAAAGGAGATTTTCGAACGCATCTGCAAGGGTGACGAAAAGGCGCTTGAGATACTGTATAAGAAGTATTACAGGATGATGACCAAGCTGGTCATCTCTAATAGTGGTACAGAAGAAGAAGCCAGGGATGTATATCAGGATGCCCTGATCGTCTTCTGGCAAAAGGCAGCCTCGGGCAACCTGGTGCTGACATCAAAAATGAGTACGTTCATCTACAGCATTTGTCAAAATCTGTGGAGGAAAGAATTAGATAGAAAAAAGCGCCTCTCAAACGAAGAAAAAGATTCGCCTGTTGAACTGGATACAGAAACGGCGGAGAAAGAAAAGATTATAGCCAAGTGCATTGACCAGCTTGGTGAAACTTGTAAGAAAGTGCTGATGTATTACTATTTTGAAGAGATGTCTATGCAAGACATTGCTGATAAACTAGGATTCGCCAACACCGATACAGCTAAAACAAAAAAATACAAATGCAAAAAGAAACTCGATGATTTAATAAAAGCTCAGTATTCTGAGAAGGACTTTTTAGATTAATAGCATGGCAGTAGAAAGAGATTTGGAGTTATTAGATGATTATTTATCCAACCGCATGAGCGGAGCGGAGAAGGAAGCCTTTGAAAAGCAGTTAGATGCTGATATTGAATTAAAAAGTGAGTATCAGGCTCAGCAGCAATTAATACAAGGCATTAAGAATGCACGTGCAATTGAGTTGAAGACAATGCTTAAAAATATACCAGTGTCTCCTTCTATGGCACCTGGTGAAGCTACATTACTTACAAAAGTTGCTGCGTCTTTAATGGTGGCCGGTTTGATAGGAACAGGTATTTACTTCTTTTTAAACAGAGAAACCAAAATAGAGCAGACAATCAGTGAGCCAGTGGCACAGACCAAGCCTGAGGTTACTGAAAAAGAAGAACCCAAAACTAAAGTAGAAGAACCTGCACCGAAGATAGAAACTCCTTCGACACAAGCTTTAGAGAAAGCTCCTGTTAAAGAAGAAAGAAAGCCATCGAGAAAGGTAGCTCGTGCTGCTAAAAAAGCGTCAAAAGACTCTGCTAACCTTGCTTCAAATCAGGGTGTTATAGCTGAGAAAAGAAAACTTGAAGTATTTGATCCAACCCGTGAGTCTGAGTCTGCAGTTAAGGGCAAGAACAAGGAGACCAGTTCAGAAACAACTACTCTGAATGAAAACTCTTCTTCTATTCAGGTTGAAACGGATGCTACAAACAAGAAGTATACATTCCATTATCAGTGGAAGAATGGCAAGTTGTTACTCTACGGATCGTTCGAGAAAAACTTGTATGAGATCCTGGAGTTCTTTGGTACAGATGATAAGCGTACTGCTTTCCTGTTCTACAAAGACAACTATTATCTCTTAAATGAAGACAATGAAAAGGTAAAAGAACTCATTCCGATTACCGATTCAAATCTTCTTAAGAAGCTTAAGGAACACAGAGAAAACTAATACTAAAAAGCTTATATAAACGGGCCTCCTGAATTCAGGAGGCCTTTTTTATTCCTCGTCATAACATGCTTTAAAACCTACAAAGGTTTCTCTATATTTGGCCTTTATCATGAAAGAGGCAAGACGCAAAAAGAAATTGGGAGGATATCCTGCTATTGGAGTGACCTTTAGCATTACTCTGGCGCTTTTCGTTATGGGCATTTTTGGCCTGCTTATTATCTACTCTCAAAAACTTGAAGATGAAGTAAGGCAGAACCTCAAACTTCAGGTTTATCTTAAATCCAATCTTACTGAAACCCAACGTCTGCAGATTGAGAACAAATTGCTTTCTACAAAATATGTGAACAGAGAAGCTGGCAAGGGCATCACTTTTTTTTCAAAAGAAGAAGCCGAAAAGAAATTTATCAAGGAGACTGGCGAAGACTTTAAAAAGCTATTGGGTGAAAACCCTTTGCATGACGCCTATTTAGTAAGCATCGACAAAGCGTATCAATCCAAAAAGGAAATGGACAAGATCAAGGCTGATCTTGAGAAGATGAATGGCGTGTTCCAGGTATTCTATGTTGAAGATCTCTTTGAATCCGTAAATAAGAATGTTACCAATATTGGCTTGATGCTTCTTGCATTGATAGCAGTTTTGTTAATAACAGTTATATTTTTAATCAACAACACATTGAGGCTCGCTTTATTCTCGCAGCGATTTCTTATTCGCAGCATGCAATTGGTTGGAGCTAAAACATGGTTCATTCAAAGACCTTTCCTATTCAGAGCTGCAGGTTACGGATTACTTGCCGGCGGCATTGCATCAGGTTTACTCTGGGGTATATCAAATTATGCTCAACGGAAAATAGAGGATCTTTCATTGCTTCACAATCCGGATCAGTTTATGATTTTGGTAAGCATTTTATTTTTGATTGGTATTGTTATCGCCGTACTGGGTACGTTCATAGCTATCCAAAAATATTTACGAATGTCGTTAGACGAATTATATTAACAGAGACACAAATTATGGAAAGTAAACTTCCTTTCGGAAAGAAAAATTATCAGTGGATGATCATCGGAGTGGTAACACTCGTGATGGGTTTCATTATCATGTCATTAGATACAAAGCAACACGGTTTTGGATTCCTTGGTTTAACCCTCGGCCCTATTGTTGTGATGGCTGGGTTTATCATTGAGATTTACGCCATTCTTCATAAGCCGACAAAATAAATTGCAATCAGATATTCTAATTGGTCATTAGCCATTAGATAATTGCTGATCTCAAGGCAACCAAACACATCATGTCTATTATTCAAGCTATTATACTGGCCATTATAGAAGGCCTTACTGAATTCTTACCAGTTTCATCAACAGGACACATGATCATTGGCTCATCGGTGATGGGTATTGCGTCTGATCCTTTCGTGAAGATGTTTACAGTTGCCATTCAGCTTGGCGCCATCTTATCTGTAGTCGTATTGTATTGGAAGCGATTCTTTCAGAGTCTTGATTTCTATTTTAAACTAATCGTTGCTTTTATACCCGCTGCTGTCCTTGGTCTTCTTTTTAAGTCTCATATTGATGATTTAATGGAACGTGTTGACGTTATTGGTTATACCCTGATAATTGGTGGTATTATATTTCTGTTTATTGACAAAATCTTTGAGGCGAATAACGACAGTACACAAGAAGTTACCTACCCGATAGGTTTAAAGATTGGCTTCTTTCAAACTATATCCATGATACCTGGCGTGTCGCGGTCGGCGGCTACTATTATTGGTGGACTCACTCAAAAGCTTTCAAAAAAAACAGCTGCTGAGTTTTCATTCTTTCTGGCTGTGCCGACGATGTTTGGTGCAACAGCATTAAGTCTGTTAAAATACATTAAAGAAGGAAATGCTTTTGGCAGTCATGAAATTACATTGCTTGCTGTTGGTAATGTCGTAGCTTTTGTTGTTGGTATACTGGCTATTAAATCATTCATTAGCTTCCTTACCAAACATGGCTTTAAGTGGTTTGGTTACTAC
>DATJHZ010000356.1:0-18693 GCA_035493595.1 Cyclobacteriaceae bacterium
AAATCTGTTGTTGAAAGACGTGTTCGTTTGATGGAACATGAAGGCATTGTGTTTAAAACAAATTCACATGTTGGTGTTAATGTTAGCGCGCAACAACTGAAGTCAGAGTTTGATGCTGTCGTTCTTTGTGGTGGAGCATCAGCGCCAAGAGATCTTCCTATACCAGGAAGAAACTTCAAAGGCGTACATTTCGCTATGGAGTTCTTATCACAAAACAATAAACGCGTTGCTGGTGATAAGATCTTCTCAGGAGAAATTCTGGCCACTGACAAAAATGTGCTGGTAATTGGTGGTGGTGATACAGGCTCAGACTGTGTTGGTACTTCTAATCGTCATGGTGCAAAAGTTGTTAACCAGATTGAGTTGTTAGCAAAACCTCCGGTAAATCGTAATGACAACAACCCATGGCCAAACTGGCCAATGATTCTGATGACATCATCTTCACACGAAGAAGGTGTTGACAGACAATGGGCTATTCTTACAAAAGAATTTTTAGGTGATAACAATGGCCGTCTTACAGGCTTGAAAGTAGTTGACATCAAATGGGGTGTTGATGCAAAAGGCAAGATGGGCTTTGAAGAAATTGCAGGCACAGAACGCGTAATTCCTTGCGAGCTTGCATTGCTTGCAATTGGTTTCGTTGGTGCCGAAAAAGGCGGCATGATTGACGAACTTAAAGTTGAGCTTGATGAACGTGGTAATATCAAAGCAACCAACTACCATACTACCCAGGAAGGTATTTTTGCTGCTGGCGATATCCGTCGTGGTCAGTCACTTGTGGTGTGGGCGATCTCTGAAGGTCGTGAGGCTGCAAGAGCTGTTGACACATGGTTAACAGGTCAATCAAATCTTGAAACTAAAGATGAATCTTTTGTTCATTTGACGCAGGAAGCTTAATTCTTCTGTTCCAAAGTATAAATTCAAAACAACCCGGGGCTATCTCCGGGTTGTTTGTTTTATAACAGGATAGAGACTTTCTACACCTTACAATTAACAAGTCACTATTAAAGATTAACTAATCCCGTAAGGGTTTCAGCTATCCGGATAACTTTCTAATTTTGCCTCCCTAAACTAAGATGCACGTGGCAGGTAAAGTAAAGATTGGAACGGTGCAAATGTCATGCACAAGCCAACCCGCTGAGAATCTCAGCAAGGCAATTACAAAAATTCGTGAGGCAGCCGCTAAAGGCGCTCAGGTTGTATGCCTTCAGGAGCTGTTTACTTCTCTCTATTTCTGTGATGTAGAAGATTATGAAAATTTCAAATTGGCGGAAGCCATTCCAGGACCTTCTACCGATGCATTATCTGCTGTAGCCAAAGAGCTTGGTGTGGTAATCATTGCTTCTTTGTTTGAGAAACGCACACAAGGAATCTATCATAACACAACAGCCGTCATCGATGCTGACGGTGCATATCTTGGTAAGTATAGAAAAATGCACATACCTGATGACCCTGCGTATTACGAAAAGTTCTATTTCACACCTGGTGATCTTGGTTATAAAGTATTCAAAACAAAATTTGCTAAAATAGGTATTCTCATCTGCTGGGATCAGTGGTATCCGGAAGCATCACGCATCACAGCGTTGATGGGAGCAGAGATTTTATTTTATCCAACAGCTATTGGCTGGGCAACCTCGCAAGATGAAGCTACGAATGACGAACAATATGGTGCATGGCAAACCATTCAACGCAGTCACGCAGTAGCAAACGGAGTTCACGTTGTGAGTGTAAACCGCGTGGGCTTTGAACAAAATGGCGCGATGAAATTCTGGGGCGGTTCATTCATAGCAAATCCTTTCGGAAGAATATTATATAAAGCATCTCATGATCAGGAAGAAGTAAATGTATTGGAAATAGATGTTGACAAAACCGACAGCTACCGTACACATTGGCCGTTTATGAGGGATAGGAGAATAGATTCGTATCAGCCGATTACGAAGAGGTTTATTGATGAGGAGTAATTGAAAAATTATAACACGGAGTTACACGGAGGATCACAGAGTTACACAGAGAGAAGGATGCAGGTTGAGAATGAGATTGCGACAAAGATTATTGGTTGCGCTATTGAAGTGCATCGGACTCTTGGCCCTGGACTTTTAGAATCCGCGTATCAGAAGTGTTTATCTTTCGAACTTATTAATTCTGGGCTATCAATTGAACAAGAGAAACCTTTGCCGATAGTTTACAAAGATGTGAAACTTGATCATGGTTACCGTCTTGACTTATTAGTTGAAAATAAAGTTGTAGTTGAATTGAAAACTGTAGAGGACTTCACCGATGTTCATACAGCACAAGTTTTAACATACTTAAGACTCGGTAATTATAAACTCGGCATCCTCATAAATTTCCATACTGCTCTTTTAAAGAACGGTATTAAAAGAATCGCTAATTAATTCTCCGTGTAACTCCGTGATCCTCTGTGTAACTCTGTGAAATAACAATATACCATGACTAAGACACCCAACCAACTCGGCTACCACTTCCCTGCAGAATTTGCTAAGCATGATGCTATGTGGTTAAGCTGGCCGCATAAGGAAGCTTCGTGGCCGGGGAAGATTGAAACAATTTTTCCTGTTTATGCACAGTTTATAAAACTTGTGGCTGAAGGTGAGAAAGTAAATATCAATGTGGTTGATGAGGCGATGAAACAAAAAGCATTGCGTCATGTTCAGGAGGCTGGTGCTGATTTGAATAATGTGCAGTTCTTCATTCATCCAACGAATGATGCATGGTGTCGTGATCACGGCCCGGCATTTTTAATTAATCCCACAGAGAAGAAAAAGATGATTGTCGATTGGGGATATAATGCCTGGGGAGACAAGTATCCTCCGTTTGATCTGGATGATAATATACCAACGTTGATTGCCAAGTATTATAATTTGCCTGTTGTTTATCCGGGCATTGTTATGGAAGGTGGATCAGTAGATTTCAATGGCAAAGGCACTGTTCTCACCACTACATCATGCTTACTTAATCCTAACAGAAACCCTCATCTTAATCAAAAGCAGATTGAGGAATACCTTCATAACTATTATGGTGTCACCAATATACTTTGGCTCGGTGATGGTATTGTTGGCGATGATACCGATGGACATATCGATGACATCACACGATTCGTGAATGAAGACACTGTTGTTACTGTTGTAGAAGAGAACAAGACAGATGACAACTATGGACCATTACACGAAAACCTTAAAGCTTTAAAGACGTTGCGTCTTGAAAGTGGTAAGCAATTAAATATTGTTGAACTACCTATGCCATCAGCAATTGTTTATGATGATATGAGATTGCCGGCATCATACGCTAACTTTTATATCGGAAACAAATACGTAGTAGTGCCAACATTCCGTGATAAGAATGATGACAGAGCATTGAGCACCCTTCAGCAATGCTTTCCAATGCGCAAAGTCATTGGTCTGGATTCTGTTGATATTATCTGGGGACTTGGCTCATTCCATTGCCTGAGCCAGCAGGAGCCTTCTGTTTAGAAGTAAAATGTTTTTGAGGGGGTGACGACGAGATCAAGTTTTTGATCATGATCTTCTATTGTGCTGATCTTTTCAATTGGGGGCAATAATGAAAGGCCAATTTTTTTACAAGATGCTTTACAGGTAAGAAGAAACCTGTCATAAAATCCTTTGCCATAACCAAGACGATGTCCTGTTTCATCAAATACAAGTAATGGCACCAACACGACATCAATCACTGATGATGGTGTAGGATTAACGGAAGGTGGTTCTGGTATTCCCCATGATGTTAATTCCAATTCATCGAGGTTATTCAGATAGAAACTTTCTAGTGTATCTGTCTCCGTATTGATTTTAGGAACGGATATTTTAATGGAAGGAAATTCCTTTTGTATTCTCTCAATGATTAGAAATGTATTCGGCTCTCTTTTTTTTGTTATTGGCAGGAAAATGTGCAGAACATTAACAGCAGACAGATTGACATTCTCAAAAAAAATCTTACAGAGAGCTTCACTTTTTTGGTTGTACTCAGCCTCGCTTAACGATAATCTCTTTTCCAGATAAAGCTTACGAAGTTCCTGTTTAGTCATTTTTTTCTTCTGACAATAGAATGTTAAACTGAAAATCTAACGGATCGAAACTATTGAGTAACTTTTCAATGAAGGTAGAATCTTGTTGATAGAAATTTAAGAAGTTATCCGTGCGCTCTTGTAAACTTCCGCCGGGAAACAGCGTATTCTTCAAATCTTCTATCTGTCTTAATTTATCACTGTGCAATCTCTTTTCAGCACGTAATAATTTTTGTTCGATCTTTTCAATACTGTTCATAGCGCGCTTACCCTCAGCTCCTACGTACGGTGCCAGGGTGGGATCAATAACTCCAGATCTCTCTTTTAACTTTTGAAAAATATCCTGAATTGTATTCCGCTCAACACCAACGGTAAGATTGTTCTGTGTGTTTTTAATGACCCAATGATTAAACAGATAGTTCTTCTCTTCGAACAAATCTTTTAATTCAAGTTTCGTCTTTTCAAATTTGCGCACCATGGTATGATCCATCACCATACCAAAGTTACGCGGCATGAGTATCGGAAATGGTGTTTGATAATGATTGAAAACTTCTTTGAGTTGAAGCCAATAGATTACTTCAGCAGGTCCGCCAACGTAAGCAATGTTAGGTAGAATTATTTCCTGATAAAGAGGTCTTAAAATTACATTTGGACTAAACTTCTCCGGTTCATTTTCAATCAGGGTATCGATTTGATCAGAAGTAAATTTAATTGATGTATCAACAACCTGATATGAATCATCCTGCTTTTCAATTCGGCCGCGGAGGTTATTATCTAAATAGAAGAAATTTATATCGCGACAATGAACCTGTGTTTTGTATCCAAGATCATTTAATTCTTTATCAGTCTTATCAACGATCGATTTAGCGGTATGCTTTACAAGATCATCTTTGATAACTGCTTTAAACAAATTCTTCAATGAGCGATGATCGGCATCAACAACAACAAGACCTTCTTTTTCGAAGAGTTCGTTTACATAGCTGCGAACGGCGTCACTTAACTTTTTGTATTTACTGTAGGCATTTTTAAAAACCTTTGTATCCCCAGGAACTTGTTCAATTAATTTTGTCAGGCCATTCGTATCAAATTTGCCAACAGCTCCTTGCTGATCTGTTTCCCATGTATATTTTTTGCCGTACAGTTTAAAGTATTTTATTTCATCATAGTCATGGTCTTCTGATGCCATCCAGTAAACCGGTACAAAATTATAATCGGGATAGGCTTCTTTTAATTTTTTACAGGTATTGATTACAGTAATGATCTTAAATATGAAGTACAGCGGCCCGGTAAAAATATTGAGCTGATGTCCTGTTGTTACTGTAAATGTTTTTTTGTCGCGAAGCAGATTGATGTTCTGACTTACCAGATCATTTGGTTTTAAGTCATGATATTGTTTCTGGAGAACATCAGCAAGAATGTTTCTATTTTCATCTGTGAAAGCTTTTGATTTTTCACTGATCTGATCTTTGAACTGATCAATAGAAGGAAAGCGATGATAAAACTTTTGAAGTGTTTTCTTTTGCTGAATGTAGTCTAGAAAAAAGGATGAAAACGAGCGTGTTTCGGCTAATGCAATTTTTCTGATCTGCATATCAACAAATATGGGTGGTTACTTTTTTATAAAGCATAGTCCCGATAACGTCAAGTCGCGGAAGAAAGTTTAAAGAATTATATGAGTTACGAAACGATATCTCCTGTTAAATCAAATTCACTGGCGGCCTTTACTTTAACCTGCACAAAATCACCAATTCTCAGGTAGTTTTCGCGGGCATCAATAACAACTTCGTTATCTACTTCAGGTGAATCGAACTCAGTTCTTCCAATAAAATTTCCTCCTTCTTTTCTATCGATAAGCACTTTATAGATTTTGCCAATTTTAGCCTGGTTTAGCTCCAGTGAAATTCCTTGTTGAAGCTCCATTACCGCATCAGTACGTTCCTGCTTAACATCATCAGGTACATCATCGGCCATGGAATGTGAGTGTGTGTTTTCTTCATGTGAGTAACCAAATACACCTAGGCGCTCAAACCGTGAACGTTCAATAAAGCCCATCATTTCGTCAAAGTCTTCCTGGGTCTCTCCCGGGTGGCCGGCAATCATGGTTGTACGAATGGCAATGCCCGGAACTTTCTCACGAATAGTTTGAAGCAATTGCTCGGTCTTTTCACGTGTTGTACCCCGACGCATAAGCTGAAGCATGCGACTTGATCCGTGCTGAAGTGGAATGTCGAGGTAATTACAAATATTTGATCTTTCTGCCATTACATCCAGAGCATCCATAGGGAACCCTGATGGAAAAGCGTAATGAAGACGAATCCATTCAATACCCTCTACGTCTGATAAATTTTTTAACAGATCAGCGAGGTTTCTTTTCTTGTATAGATCAAGCCCGTAGTAGGTAGAATCCTGGGCAATCAACAGTAATTCTTTTGTGCCAGCCTTCGCCAGGTTTTTAGCTTCCAGAACAAGTTCTTCGATAGGCCTTGAAATATGACCTCCTCGCATGAGAGGAATGGCACAGAAAGAGCAAGGTCTGTCGCATCCTTCGGATATTTTTAAATAAGCAAAGTGACTTGGGTTAGTAAGTATGCGTTCACCTACTAATTCATGCTTATAATCAGCTTTAAATACTTTCAATAACCTTGACAGGTCGCGGGTACCAAACCAGGCGTCAACTTCGGGAATTTCTTTTTCAAGATCATCTTTGTAGCGCTGTGAGAGGCACCCTGTAACATAAACCTTATCGACTACACCTTCCTCTTTAGCGTCCACATACCGTAAAATAGTGTCAATAGACTCTTGTTTGGCATTATCTATAAAACCACATGTATTGATAACCACTACATTGGAATCGTCTTCTTTTGATTCGTGAACGGCATCTATTCCATTGCCACGCAGTTGGGTTAGCAATACCTCAGAATCGACCAGATTCTTTGAGCAGCCCAGTGTAACAATGTTTACCTTCGTGTTCTTATTTCCCTTGGTTTTCAATATTCCCCCGCTTTAGAACTGCAAAAATACTAAAAATAACTTGGCCCGACATTTGGGCTTTAGCGGGTTAACTTATCTTTACGACCATAAATTTGTTCATGAAAAGAGTAGTCTGGTTTGCTTTATTTCTCGTTGTGGGAGTCTCTTGTCTTGATCAACCGGATTGTTTCAGGCAAGATCTGAATTTAATTGGCATTTCATTCCGGAAAATGTATGATGGAGCCGCTGATACGGTGGTACTCTTGAAAGTATCGGCAACATCTACAGATAGCGTTTTTTACGAAAATGTTTATGGAGCAACTTTTTCCTTGCCCTTAAATTATCTGAATACCAATACAACATTTGTTATTGAACAGTTGGTGCGTGAGTACTTAGACGGGATGTCTCAAACGGATACCATGTTCCTCTCGCACAGTTCAAAAGCACAATTTGTTTCTGAAGATTGTGGTGAACGATTTGTTGTTTCAAATCTTCAATTGTTGCGGTCCACGTATGACTCCATTGAAGTTGTGTCTGCCACGCCATCTAATCCGGCGCACATTAATATCAAAGTTTATCGATGTCCCCGAACTAATATTATGCGCATGAGTTTCCGTCAATTGTATATGGATAAAAATGATACTTTATCCAGGGGGAAACTTGATTCACGGCCTATTACATCAATCATCAATACTGATGCAGTGACAACACCATGGTTGCAAGATACTACGATGAGTGCGATTCTGTTGCCGTTAAATCCTAACACTAATTCGACGACTTATAATTTTAAATTTGATAATGGTGATTCAAACTCTGTTACATTCAATTATCACATTGGCACCGAGCAGATTATTCCAAAATGTCCAACTCAGAATCTTTACTCTCAATTAGATACGACAACAAATACTTTTAAAATACTGAAAATAAGTAAGGATTCACTCCAGGACCCTCCGGTAACAAATGTTGAGACATTCAGATGCCCGACAACAAATGAAATTAAAGTATCTTTTAAACAAATCAGAGGCAGCTCAAAGGTTACCGATACACTTCACATCACAAGTCTTACAACAGATTACCTTGGTGATTCTTCTGTTGTATCGGCTGATACATCTGCTATAACCTTGCCGTTAAACCCTGATGCAACCACAACAAAATATACGTTTAACGTTACAGGGGAAACAACCAGTCCACTCACGCTTCAGTTAAAATACACAACCACTACGTATGTGTTTCATAGTGTTTGTGGAACACAGACTATTTTCACCGAATTGGCGATTGATGATGCAAACACTTCATTTTATAGTGCTAACATGATTGCTCTATTGCCAGACGTTAGATTTCCTTCCGTAACAAATATTGAAATAACCAGAAAGTAGTGAGGAAACATATCTATATATTATTCATACTGCTTCCTTTACTAGCAACAGCACAGAAGTCAGACACTGTAAAGCAGAAAGCTGATACAGTGAGAAGTAAATTCAAACCTACTGGTATTCGGTTTGGAACGGATTTGATAAGCATTGGAAAGAGTCAATATGTAAAAACATTCACCGGCTGGGAAGTGAATGCAGATGCAGACATATATCGATATTTTTTAGCATTTGACTATGGATCATGGGGTAGAAACTATAGTACAGATAGCGCTAACTATTCGAATACAGGAAGATATTATCGTGTAGGTGTTGATGTTAATTTTCTAACCAAAGATCCCGAGAAGAATGCCTTCTTTATTGGTATGCGCTTTGGCCACTCAAAATTTTCAGAAGATTTTGTTGTTGACTTGAATGATCCGATCTGGGGTTTCCTTCATCAGGAATACACCAACTCGAATGTAAAAGCCAGCTGGCTTGAAATGACAACCGGCATCAAAGTTAAGATGTGGAAATTTATCTGGATGGGATACACAGCCCGTTATAAGTTTGCTCTTTCAATGAGCAAAACAGATCGCTTAATCCCCAGTGATGTGCCTGGGTTTGGACGAACTGACAAGCCTACAACTTGGGGATTCAACTATCAGCTATTCTTCAGGATTCCAATAGCAAAAGAAAAGTAGTTAGTCTCTCCTTTCACCCTTCGTAAAATAAAAAAGGTGCGATCTGTCTTTAAATCGTACCTCGTAAATCCTAATTCGTAATTTTTCTACTCGCTCTTGCAGACGCCTAAACTTACTCTGCCGTTGGTTGTTTGAGTAACTGCAGTACCAACATTACTTCCGGCCAGAACAACACTTTGGCCTTCACCAGAAGCTGCCAGGTGTATTTTAATGCAGGCGTTTAATTCTTTAAGCTGTGCATATGTTATAGAAGACTCGTCGGCCAGCATCTTTAAATTTGTAGTACTTAGTCCTGTTTTTCCATCTACCGGATTTAATTGAGCAGCTACACCTGCTTTGTCAACACTTAAATCACCTAAGTGAAGATGCACCGGATGCTGGTCCACATCATCTTCGCCCAGATTGTTAACCTTTATTTCTATCACAGCTGTGCCATCTGTCTTTTCATTGAATACAATAGATCCATCTACGTTCCAATAAGAGCCTGCTTGCAGAGAATACGTAACTGAATTACCAGTAAGATTTGACGGTGTTGAAGTCTTAGCAACCTCATCTTGTTGTGAACAGCCAAATACGATTGAGAACGCTGCAAGTAATATAAATGCCCTTTTCATAGTAGTATCTTTAAAACCAGAACTCCATAAATATAACACTATGGGATTCAATTTATTTTCACGACACTTTAAAATTGTATTAAAAGAGGCTAATTGCGTTTGAATAGGGAGTCCACAAATTCGGTTTTATTAAAAACCTGTAGGTCATCTACTTTTTCACCTACCCCAATGAATTTAACAGGTATTTTAAATTCATCTGAAATACCGATGACTACCCCACCTTTGGCAGTACCGTCTAATTTTGTGATGGCCAGTGCGGTGACCTCCGTAGCTTTGGTAAATTCACGAGCCTGAATCATGGCATTTTGGCCTGTGCTGCCATCAAGAACCAGCAAAACTTCATGTGGTGCATCTGGAATTACCTTTTGAATAACGCGCTTGATTTTGGTAAGCTCATTCATCAGGTTCACTTTAGTATGAAGTCTGCCCGCCGTATCAATAATGACAACGTCTACATCCTGATTCACGCCTTCCTGTACGGCATCAAACGCAACGGCTGAAGGATCAGTATTCATCCCTTTTGATACAACAGGAACTCCAACACGCTCGCCCCAAAGTTTTAACTGGTCAACAGCGGCCGCTCTGAATGTATCGGCTGCTCCGAGTAATACTTTTTTATTCTTTTTCTTAAGCTGAGCTGATAGCTTACCGATAGTAGTTGTTTTTCCAACACCGTTGACACCCACAACCATGATGACATAGGGCTTTTTATCTGCCGGAAGATCAAAATCTTTCAGGTCTTCAGTATTATTTTCTGATAATAGACTGGCAATTTCTTCTCTCAGGATATTGTCAAGCTGGGAGGTGCCCAGATATTTGTCGCGTGCTACGCGATTTTGTATGCGCTCAATAATTTTTAAAGTGGTGTTGACACCTACATCTGAAGAAATCAGAATTTCTTCAAGGTTATCCAGCACCTCATCATCAACGGTAGATTTTCCAACCAGTGCCTTGCCTAATTTGCTAAGCAGACTTTCTTTTGATTTCTCCAATCCTTTGTCAAGCGATTCTTTTTTTTCTTTGGAGAACAGGTTGCTGAAAATTGACATAAGAGCGATAAGAGGTTAATAAATAAAAAAAGTCCCTTTAAGGGACTTTTGCAAATTTCTTTCTAAACCTGATTACTTTTTAGCGAGAGTTTCTTTCACTAAGTCAGCAGCAACAATTTCTTCACGGAATGTGTATGCGCCAGTTTTTTCAGATTTTACAGCACGGATTACTTTAGCGTAACTCTTTCCGTCTGTTTTCTTTAGGGAAGCAACAACTTTCTTTGCCATGGTTACTTAATTTCTTTATGTACTGTCATTTTTTTCATGATAGGATTGTATTTCTTCAATTCAATCCGCTCCGTAGTGTTCTTACGGTTTTTTGTGGTGATGTAACGGCTCATACCTGCTAAACCGCTGGTTTTGTGCTCTGTGCACTCTAGTATCACCTGAATTCTATTGCCTTTCTTTGCCATTTCTTTGTTACGTTAATCGTTAAACGCGCGTTGGATTATAATACCAGATTTCCGTTGGCCTTAGCCTCCTTTAAAACTGCTGAAATACCATTCTTGTTGATGGTCTTGATAGCTTTAGTAGAAAGTTTTAACGTAATCCACTTATTCTCTTCAGGAATAAAGAAACGCTTCTTTTGAAGGTTTGGATAAAACCTGCGCTTAGTTTTGTTGTTAGCGTGTGATACGTTGTTACCTACCTGAGGTCTTTTTCCTGTTATTTGACAAACTCGTGCCATAAATTAGCTTATTTTAACCCCTTCAGAAAAGGGATTGCAAATATCGGTAATTCCTTTATAATAATCCAAGTGTGATTTAAAATATTGACAGAAACTCTTCATTATTATCAACTTATGAAGAGATTTTCAAGGTTCTGAAGTGAAATACCCTCAAAATCTTCAATAATTAAATCGGTAAGTGCCAGCTCATTAGCAGTGTGAGTAGTAGTTACACCCACCACTTTGCACCTGGCGTTGTGCCCCGCCAGAACACCGGAAATGGAATCTTCAAAAACAATGCATTTTTGGGGATCATAACCCAATGCATGTGCAGCTTTTATGTAGATCTCAGGGTCTGGCTTTCCTTTATTAACAAAAGTGTCGTCCAGAATGGCATCAAAGAAACTGCCTATACCTGTTTTGTTCAGCGTGAAATCAACATTAGCCCCGGGTGCTGAGGTGCCAATAGCCATGGGGATATTGTTTTTCTTCAGGATGGTAAGAAATGGAACAAGCCCTTTTAAAGGAGCAACATGGTCGTTATAGATTTCTCTAAAAAGTGCTTCCTTCTCATCTGTGTAGTGAGCTATCTGTTCTGCCGGAAGAGGACCAAATACATTTGGGATCCAGTCCTTGTTGGTGCGGCCATATATTTTCTCTTCAAGTTGTTTGTCGGTGAGATTGTGGCCGTATTTGGCACAAAATTGTTTAAGCGAAATTTTATGGTATGGATTGCTATCAATCAGCACACCATCCATGTCAAAAATAACGGCAAAGGATGATTTCATTCAATTAATTAATAAGAGCAGAATTATTTAATAGACAACAATGCGTTTGATGTAGACTTTTTTTCCAAAGCTAAAACGGAAAAGATACATGCCACGGGCCAGGTCTGTAACCTTGTAAGTGTTAAGCTTATTTCCAACAAGTGTGAGTGGCTGATTTATCTGTTGTCCTACGGATGAAAAAATCTGAAGTGAGCCAGCACGATCGAGTTTTATATTTAATGTAGCAGAGGCTTCAACCGGGTTGGGATAAATTTCGATAACAGGAATTTCTGATTGAAATCTTCCTCCATCATTCTGAAGGATATGTAAACCTCCAAGCACATTACCAACAACACTAGCAGGTTTGTCAGTTTGAAATAGATTAACAATAGTGGGCCATGTACGTCCACCGAGTTTGTGTGCAGTGTATGTTGAATCCAACAGTGGACTTAATACAATATCTGAAACACCAGATGAAACATCAGTGGCATTGTGATAATCACTAACAATAGTCAATACACCGCTTTGATCACTCAAAATAAAATCAGCTTTGGTATCACCATCTAAATCACCAATGGCACAAGAAGGATCTTGTCTGTATACAGTTGAACTAAGATTTAAAAATGAATCATCTTTTAATGAAAAATTTAACGACCCACTATTTTCCCAGTACTCCATCGATCCATTATTACGTCCAATAAGTAAGTCAGGTAAGCCATCGGCACTTCCATCTGTGTTTCCGCCAACGTCTGCCACTTGAACATTTTCATCAAATTGGATTGGAATGCTACTAAGAGCAATAGGTTGTCCGGAAAAGCTAAGACCACTCGATGCTGTATTCACCATATAGTAAAGAATAGGAGTAGAGTCAAAGCTTGAAGCAGTAAAAACAAGATCTACTTTCTTGTCGCCTGTAACATCAACGAACTGTATTTTTAAGTTATAATAGTTTCTGCCTGAAAAGCCCAGGTAATCGTTCGTACTTAATTTGAATTCGGGACTGCTTGCAGTTCCGACGTTTTCATAGAAGCTAATCAACGATCGGTCATATGATATCAGATAACTCTCACTGACAAAAAGATCATAATCACCATCGCCATCTGCATCTGCAAATGCGGGTACCGAGCTATCACCAAGATCAATCATTCCATCTTGCAGGAAGGTTCTCTTTTTAAAGGTGAAGTTCGGCGATTGATCTGTGCCTGTGTTTTTATAAAACCAATTGGAGGCACCGAGATCAGAATCAAAATAGACTTTAGTATAAATATTTGGTGAGGCGATGAGATCACGGACTCCATCAAAATCAACATCTTCAAAATAGGGGGATGGAAATATCCTCATGGAAATCGGATTGACTGTTGGGAAAAGATCTCCCGATTGAATCGATGGGTTATCTGTTGTTCCATCATTTCTGAGCAGATAAAGAGAATTGCAACTTGCTTCAGAAAACAGTAGATCCAGATCACCATCACCATCAGCATCTAGGGCTAATACACTTTTGCCGCCGGCATGTTTAGTTCTGGTGACAACAGGACACGCATCACCATTGAATGCAAATTCTCCGCATCCGCATTCTGTTACATTTCCCCAGTCTTGAGTCTGTCTTTCAAACTCAAGAGAATCACAGGAGCCATAACGTTCTTTGCTGAAATTCTTATGAAATTCTACTGTGCTGTTTCCGGTGTAGCGCATGTTGATGATATCAAGATCGCCATCGTTATCAACATCAGAGATGGATGGCAGGTCGTCATATTGAAGCTGGAGATTTATAAGACCTGCATTACCCTTGGTTAGCAACACTTCACTTTTAGCTTCTCCGGCACCTGAAAAGAATTCAACAGCTTTCCATGATAAATTTTCTCCAGGCTGTGTGGTATTGGTGTACACTTTAATTCCAAAAATATTGCCGGTAAAAATATCTTTCTTTCCATCACAATTGTAATCACGCAAAATCAGCCAGCTTGAAAGATCATCCGGAAATAAATCTTCATAAGCAGGTGTGTAAATATATTGGTTACTCTTATTCAGAAAAGTTAAAACCTTGTCGGCCATGCGATCAAAAATAACAAGGTCAATTTTGGAGTCCCCATCTAAATCCATGGTATTATATTGAGCAGCATCAATGCCACCAGCCCAAGGCATAGGCATTGTGTTACCGTTGATATCCTTAACGGGAATATCCTGCTCCATTCTATAGGTGAACTGAGCAACGACCGCAAGTGGTGAGATAAGTAAGAAGAAAAGTAGAAATCGGACCATCAAATAATTTTTATGCTATCATAACGTTGGCTACGGCTCGTCTGTTATCTTTCCGGCAAGATACTTTATAACACTTAAATATACGTACCGTCAATGGAAATAGGAGAGCTTTACAATAGATATATAACCAGTACCTCTGTTTCTACCGACACCCGTCAGATTGCGCCGGGATCAATGTTTTTTGCACTCAAAGGCGATAAATTTAATGCCAATGAATTTGCACAACAAGCCCTTGAAAAAGGTGCGGCGTATGTTGTGATTGATGAGGCGAAATTTGCCATTGATGACAGATGCCTGTTGGTTGATAACGTACTGATAACATTGCAAAAGCTGGCACGCTATCATCGTGATCAGTTGACAATTCCGGTTATCGGATTAACAGGATCTAATGGTAAGACAACCACAAAGGAACTGGTGAATGCTGTGCTCAGCAAAAAATATAAAACGCACGCCACGAAGGGTAATCTTAACAATCATATCGGAGTTCCTCTTACCATACTTGCCATCGATAAATCAATAGAGCTCGCCGTTGTAGAGATGGGAGCAAACCACGTAGGTGAAATTGCACTTTTATGCGATATCGCTAATCCAACGCACGGGTTTATTACCAACATTGGTAAAGCACACATCGGCACTTTTGGTGGATACGAAAATATTATCCGTACAAAATCTGAACTATATCAACATCTGATCACGACGGGCGGACAAGTTTTTATTAATTCACAGAATCCTGTTCTAGCTACGATGGCTAAGCGTTTTACGAATCCATTATTCTATCCATCAAAAGGTGATTACTATAACTGTGATCTGGTTGATGCAGATCCGTTCGTTCGTGTAAAGGCAGAGAATGATGAAATTGTTCAAACTCAATTAATAGGGGCATACAATACAGAAAATATTGCCGTGGCTTTATGCCTCGGTAAATATTTTGGAGTTGACGCCACTTCTGCAAATGCAGCCATAGCGGAATATGTGCCAGGTAATATGCGTTCACAAATTGTGAAGAAGGAAAGTAATACGATCATTCTTGATGCATACAATGCTAATCCAAGTTCCATGAAGGCAGCCATTGACAATCTTGCCGCCATGAGGGCCTCGAAAAAAGTTGCTATTCTGGGAGACATGTTTGAGTTAGAGGAGGAGGCTGATACAGAACATAGAGGTATATGTAAACTTTTGCTGGAGAAGAATTTTTCTGCCGTGTATCTCTGTGGTAATCATTTTTTTGCCGTAAAATCAGAATTGCCTATGGCAAACTATTTTACTAAAAAAGAAGATCTGATTGCAGCCCTCAAGGCAAACCCAATACAAGACTCTACTATATTGGTTAAAGCTTCTCGCGGTATTGGTTTAGAAAGTGTTGTTGAGTTTTTGTAGTAGTCAATGGTCCATGGTCTATAGTCCATGGACCATTGACTATTTAATTAATTGCAAGTGTATCAAGCTTAATACCCATTACAAGTATGTCGTCGGTCTGGGGGTGATTTCCACGCCACTCTTCAATTTTTTTATCCAGTATTTCTTTTTGTTCAGCAAGGGGAAGGTGGTGAATATCTAATAATAACTTGGTGAAATTCTTAGACATAAACTTGCTGTTGTTTTTTCCACCAAACTGATCGCGATAGCCATCTGAAAACAAATAGATCATGGTAGGTTGATCAATAGTTATAATATGTTTTTTAAAGACAACTTCTTTTTTACGCTGACTGCCGCCGATGGGATGAACGTCTCCCTTTACTTGAAATAATTGTTTATTCTGAATATATACCAGCGGATTTTTAGCGCCAGAGAATTCAATAATGTTTTTTTGTTTCCTATAGATACACAGTGCTATATCCATTCCATCATTATTGCCAGTCTTCTCTTGCTGGAGTGCTGAGCGTATCTCTGTATCCAATGCATGAAGCATAAGATTGGGTTCAGCAATGCCACCAGAGATAATTCCATTGAGAGCGTTTATTCCTATTAACGACATGAATGCGCCAGGTACACCATGACCTGTGCAATCAGCAGCAGCAAAAACTACATCAGGATCGTACCAGCTTTTTATTTCTGTAAACCAGTAAAAATCTCCACTCACAGAGTCACGTGGTTTTAAAAGAACAAACGAATCGGGGAGGAGATTTTTTTGAAACTCACTTTTTGGAAGCATGGCCTCCTGAATGCGCTTGGCATAGTTGATGCTACTCTTAATGCTTTTATTTTGTTCGTCGAGTTTTTTATTTACTTTAAGTTTCTTACGGTAATCTCTCACCAAAACAATTATCAACGCCGCTACAAGCAGCGCTACTGCGATGATTGATTTACGGATCAGTCTCTCATTTTTGAGAGTTGCTTCCTGTTCCATCATGCGTAAGTCGGCCAGCTCTTTGTCTTTGTTCAAAAGATCAATTTGTAATTGGCGTTTTTCGTTAATGTCTTTTGCTTCTTTTAATGATTGGGATGTTTCCTGAAGTGAATATTTAGTAGCTAACAATGAATCTTCAGCGTGTTTTAATTTTTTAGTATTCTTTTCGAGCTCGGCCGTTACATTTTTTTTCTCGGTGCCAGCTTTAGCAATCTGTTGCTCCAGTGCTTTTTGTTGTTGAGCTTGTTCTTCTTCTTTTTTCTTGCTCTGGATTATGTTTGTATATAATGTCTGGTGCTCTTTTGCCTTGGCGCTATTGCCATCCTTTTTATAATATTCTTCCAGAAGCATGTAGCAATTCTGTTGGTTGGTAACATCATTCTGCTGAATAGCCAATGACAATGCTTTTTGAACTGACTCTATTGATTTGCTGAATTTACCTAGCGTTGAGTAGCTCGAAGCGATGTGAAGAAGTTCTTCGTGTACATAATCAGGTTTCTTCAATCCTTCGGCAGCGCTTAGTGCTTTTTCAAAATTGTCAAGGGCTTTACTATGTTTTTTAGTATCTGTATATATAAGGCCTAGCTTTTGATATGCCAGATAAGTTAGTGTTGGATCATTTGCTTTTTTGCTATAAGTCAAACTTTGATTTAAAAACTGAATAGCTTTCTCAGATTGTTTTTCATCGGTATAGAGCTTTGCGAGCTCATATGCATAGTAGGAGGCTTTACCATTATCTTTATTTTTGATGGCGTCATTTAAAAATTGTTCAAACTCCTGCACTTTCGTGGGCTGTTGCCCGACGGCCATTTGTAGGTCTGCCAACATCAATACAAAAGCAATGATTAGTGAATACCGAATAATCAACACCGCGCGCATACAAAGCCAATATTTAATACCAAGATAATCAATTTGAATAGAGAAGTTGAAAGCTAAATCTGAGGGAGGGAGGGATTAATTTATGGCATTTCAACGAACCAAAGTAAAGCTAATAATTTAGTTCATAAAGCCATCAGTGATAATACTTATATGCAAACAAAATTTCAAAGTTTCTGTAAGAGGGCTATAGTTGGGTTCTGTGGAACGAATTACAATTTTAATAACCTTTAAAGCTTTATGTCGTAAGAGAAATTACCTTGATAACTTGTTTTACAATGTCTTGGAAAATAATTTAGGATATTACTTTACTATTAAATAATCATGGAACTATCTCTCGTTCTCAATTTTCTCAAATCACTTTCAAAGAATAACAACCGCGAGTGGTTTGAAAAGAATAAATCGAAATACCTTGAAGCGAAGACAACCTTTGAGGATGCAGTTACCTCTCTTTTAAATGAATTTATTAAGTTCGATGAAGGCCTTGGCGGACTAGATCCTAAAAAACTTCCCTTTCGTATTTATCGCGATGTTCGCTTCAGTAAAGACAAAAGTCCATACAAAAACAACATGGGCGCGGGCTTCTCACCCAATGGCAAATTGATACAGGAACCAGGGTATTATTTTCACATGGAACCCGGTAATAAAAGTATGATTGCCGGAGGAATTTATATGCCTGACGCCACTAATCTGAGTAAGATCAGACAAGAGATAGATTATAATGCAGATGTGTTGAAGAAGATTGTAAACGATAAGAAGTTTAAAGCCAACTTTGGAGACTTCTCACAATCTGACAAACTGAAAACTATGCCGAAAGGATATCCGAAAGACCATCCTCATGGTGAATGGTTGAAACTGAAGAGCTTCATTGTTATTCATAACTTTACAGATAAAGAAGTGGCTGATAAGAAGTTTCTGAAAGATGTTGCTTCCATTGCAAAATCAATGAAGCCAATGAATAATTTTCTAAGAGAGGCAATAACCTCTGCATAATTAACTTACAACTTTCTGTAGGCAATTTAAGTTGTTGTTTGTAGCTTAGATAACCAACCTTT
>DATJHZ010000357.1:0-17365 GCA_035493595.1 Cyclobacteriaceae bacterium
CTTTGCGAAATCATATTGTTCACTCATCTCTTTTACAAAGTCTCGCTTTTTGGTTGGGTCAGTAGCTTCCATTTTCCAATGCGGAATAAAGCCTTCTGCTAAAACTCTGCCCAATAAAATACAGTCAATGTCTTTGTTAAGGTCAGAGATGTATTTCAATATCGCGTTGTCCAGGCTCCAGGTTATCCAATCCATCTCGCCATTTACGCCAGCTATGTATCCGTCAATAGAAATTTGTACCTGTAATTTTAATTTTCTCATCGCAGCTTAATTTGTTATTCGTTTATACTGAAGCAAAACCACACCACAACTAAAAGATTTAGATTGAAGTAAAATCATATTTTGCTTATCAGCCATGGCTCTGAAAATTGATAACCCATTACCCAGGGCAATCGGGTTTACCAAGATATGAAATTCATCAATAAGCCTCTCCTTAATTAATGACGAAACAAGCGTGGCTCCGCCGTAGACTAAAATATTTTTGCCTGGCTTGCTTTTCAGTTGATTAATCTGCTCAACAAAATTTCCGCTGACAATGTCTGCCGTATCCCAACCACCAGAAATGGCAACCGATTTTGTAAGTGTATTTGAGAAAACAACTTTATGCGTTTTTGATACATGGTGAGCAAATGCAAATTGAGGTGACTCAGAATTTTCGCTCGCTTTCTGCCAGTGCGCTATAAATCCTTCTTCGGCCATTTGCCTGCTGATGAGTATGCTATCGGCAGATAATGTTAAGTCGGTATGATGTTTCTGTAGTTCCTTATCCCACGTCCAGTCAGGACCCCAGTTCCAGATCATCCAATTGGTATTTCCATCGGGCTCTGCTATAAAACCATCAATAGATACCTGTGTTTCCAAGATCAGCTTTCTCATTATTTTTTTATAACAATATTAAGGCTGGATTACGAAACCCAGAGGTAGTAAAGCGACAATATAGAGGGTGGATTGCGACTAAAATTATTGAAAGTTGATTAGAAGTGGATACCAACATATTGTGGGTAATATTTATTTTTGACAGTTTGCAGCATGATTTTTATTTACGGAAGAAAAAAAGCAAAAATTAAAAAGACCACTGATCACATAGGCACCTGTACGACCTGTAATTCCATTGGACTAGAATTCGAGATTTTTAGAGATTACTTTCACCTATTTTGGATACCTCTTTTTCCCTTTGGTGGCAAAGAATCTAAAGTTTATTGCATCACATGCGGGAAGCCAAATAATTTCAATCCGAGGGTAAAACACTTTGAATCTGCTACAAGGACTCCCCTTTATCTTTACTCAGGGCTTTTAATATTTTTAATGTTGATTATCACACTTGTGATTGCAAATATCAACACTCAAAAAGAAAAGGCTCTTTTCATTGCCGATCCAAAAGTTGGAGACGTGTACCTTATAAGAAAGGATGTGAATGACAGTACATATTACTATTTCCTAAGAGTCGCTCGCATCCAAAAAGACACTGTAATAGTTTATCCAAATACTCTTCAATACTTTAGTTTCGTTTACAAACTAAATGATCAGGATTACTTTGTTACTCAAGAGTTCTTTTACACCAAAAAAGAATTAAAGGAATTGTTAGAAAAAGATGAAATTAATTCAGTCGAAAGAGACTACGATGAATCTGAAGGCTTTGATAGAATAAAGCATATCAAGCTAGATTCAGTTAAATAAATAATCTTGTGAGCTTAAGCAATTAATGATTCATAAATCATATAGTAGCGAGTACCTGACACAACTCCTTACGCCAGCGGCGTAACCTATCCATAGAAAATGATGTATGATTATGAATTTGCCCCAGGGGCAACCTCTGGTATTAACAACAAGCAATACCAGCATAAGAATACCATTAAAGAAGTATTGACAACGTAAAGAATTTTGAAAACTTGTTGATATAATACTACATGCTAACTCTTGTCCCAAGTTGCAAACGTGATTCAACCCAACTTGCCAAAGTTTTAAGTTTTACTTTCACGACCATTCTTTAAGTAAATTTTGTATAAAATATAACTACCCCCAAATAAAAAAATAAAAAAACCGATCATAGAAGCTATCGTTTTCCATAACTCTGCATGATTGAAAGATTTTATCAAAAAATAAAAACTCGCAACTATTTCAATTGGTATGATGAAATAAAAGATAATGTATCTTTTCATAACTGTTTAGTTTAGCGTGCAGCCACTCCAGAATCTGAGTGATTATATATAGTCTTCACATTAGTAAAGGTTTTTTAATAATACACGAAGAACATTTGCGGATCAACTATAATTTATCAATACCTTAGAAATCCGGTATCTTTATCCGTAAAAAAACTGATTCAACTTACGTAATTTTACAATTAAACATTCAAGATATTACAACGCTTAACTTTATGACGTTGGGAATTGAAATGCGACCTAAGTCCCGCGATATAGAATAATGCTAGCCTTGTTCTATTCAATAGCAAGGCCAGCATACCTCCGTTAGACACTTTTGTATTTCAGTCTTGATTAATTCAAACTGAAAAAGAATTTTCTTAATTCACCTGCAAATATCTCCGGCACCTCCAACGCGGCAAAGTGACCGCCATCTTTCATTTTAGTATAACTCACAACGTTCACAAATCTTTCAGCCCACTCTTTGGGGAATTGTGCCTCTCTCGGAAATACCGCTACTCCGGCAGGAACATTCGTTTTCTTCAACGGTTGTGAACCACCCCATTGTGCCACTGCATCCTCTTTGTACATTCTCATGGAAGTGGATATGGTTTGTGTGAACCAGTAAATCATGATATTCGTCAACATTTCATCTTTCCCTCCGAAAGCAGTTTCGAGAATGTCAGGATTTGCACCAGCGGTACCAAAGCTTAGTATCCATGCAGCCAGACCTACGGGAGAATCATTCAACCCATAGGCAAGTGATTGCGGCTTTGTTGCTTGTACCATTGCATAAGCACCTTCGCTATACCACCATTGCTGCACAAACTGTGCAAATTGTTTTTCCGCTTCCGTCATAGTGCTTGGGTCTTCCTGGCCCATAAGATAACCCAAATCTGTGAAATGCACTCCTGCTACAACATCAGGATACTTTGAGGCTAAGGCTTTGGTAACGCCCATCCCTACATCACCACCAGCTGCATAAAACTTTGAATATCCAAGATTCTCGGTCATCAACTTTTTCCAAAGCCCAGCGACAGCATCACTTGTTACCGATTTTCTTTCTGAGAATCCGAAGCCAGGAATAGAAGGAATCACCAAATCAAAACTCTGCTCGCCTGTCGTCAATAGAGGGATTAGCTTATGGAAACGATAGTAGCTATCAGGCCAGCCATGCGTTAGTATTAACGGCTTGCTATTTTTACTGCTGCCTTTAATGTATTGAAAGTGAATTTTGATTCCATCTACCTCCGCAATGTACTGCGGATACTTGTTTAGCGCTGCTTCTTGTTTCCTCCAGTCATAGTTTGTTGTCCAATAGTTTACCAGTTTTTTTAAATAAACTTCGCTGGTACCAAAAGTCCAATCAGAGCCTTGTGCTTCACCGGGCCAGCGTATGTTTTTCAATCGAGCTTTCAAATCCTCAAGGTCAGATTGAGGAATGTTAACTTTGAATTCACTTACTTTTTTCATTGTGCTTTTATTTAGTTGAGAGTAGGAAATTTTGGCACTCAGAATGAGTGATAGTAAAATGATTGTAGTGTTTTTCATTGTCTTTTTTTGTTATTTCTTTTTTTGAAGAAGTACTAAGTAAGAGCTTACCTTCTGCAAAATCCGTAAAGACCTAAAGGAAGTATAGAACAAATCCGACATCAGCCTACTCGGCTAAGATGGATCCACTTTCTTTTATGAGTTCATTTTTAGTGATCAACTCTACGGGTGTCAAGTTTGAAAATTGTTTAAACTCTCTGTTAAAGTGCGACTGATCTGCATAGCCTAATTCATAGGAAAGAGCTGCAAGAGATTTGTAGTGGCCATACTGAATTCTGAAAAGGGCTCTTTCAAAACGACAAACTCTTTTATAAAAGGACGGAGTAAATCCGATGGTCTGCAAAAATTTCCGTTCAAATTGTCGCTCGCTTATTCCATAATCTTTGAGTTGTCGACCGTAGTCAGCACTTGAGCATAGGTGCGAAAAATTCATTACTCGCCAATCGATTGTCCTCATCCTACTGAGTTGCTTCAGCAAGTAGGCATCCAAAAGTGAGATGCGTATGTGATTTTGACGCGCCTCCATAATTTTCTCAATGATATCACCAGGAAAAAAATGATGTAAATCTAAAACAGCATCAGTTGTCTCATAGCCATCAATGCCAAACAATGCTTTTATGCTATGTGGAAAAAAAGAGATCGCTACATGTGAATAGATGGGCTCCATTTGCACCAACGTAGGTTTTGATGTTATGCCTTTCAGGCTGGCGGCATAAACTCTCTCATAATGAGAGCTATGAAGTGCATTTTTTCCATTCAGACATTGAATTACAATGCGTGGAAACCGATCAGCCATCACTTGGAGAGTTAACATCGACTCTCCGCTAGATTGAATATCGAATGACCAGTAATACCTAACGAATTGTTTTAAAGCAGGGTGCGGTTGATAAATTACGTACGATGCCATACTTCAGAAATTGTTTTTGTATTTCATTGCCGGCTTTTTAGTCATTTATAAAATTTGCAACTCTATAAACCTGGTTTACGGATTCTTGATTCTTTATGTTACTGCTGAATGAATCACAAAACATTTTCCAAACTTTGCTAGTCTTTCCAGGCACTAAGTACCTAACTTCCTCTAACTGCTTTCCGAAGCTATCATAAACATAACCCACATCTCCTACGTACTCGCCTCCTTCTCCGTAATATCTGCGGTACCAAATTTTCCACTTCTTAAACCTATCGCGTATCCCTCGTTGATAAATTCGATAAGTGCCTCTTTCCAGCACATCATGCAAATAAACAACATCAACCAATCAAGTAATTGTAAAAAAACGAACGAGAGGCAAAACATCATGTCTCGTCGAAATACTACTTGGAGATTGTTGAAGTTGAATTGATGAGTTAGTGAAATGCGGAACTAAGTTGTTTGTTATCAAGTTTGACTTGGTCTGCGAATGTCGTCAGAAATAAAAAACGAAGCTTGAGCAAATATGCGATAACAAGTACCTTACACAACACCTTACGCCAGAGGCGTAACCTATCCATAGAAAATGATGCGTGATTATGAATTAGTCTCAGCCGGCAATCTGTGATATACCAATACCCAATACCAGTATAAAATACCACGAAAGAGGTATTGACAAACTAAAGAGTTTTCAAAAGCTTGCTTACAACTGATATAAAAACAGAAAATGAAAGAAAACAACTTATTAGCATCCGTTGCATTATTTAGTGAACTGTATAATAATGAAAACTATACTAACGTAACTGACATTTTAGGCGAATTCATAAAAGGAGTTGTAGTTACAGAAAATAAATGGACCGTAAACTCCACTGAGTTAAAGCATTTACTAGAGATTATTTATGATTTCAATATTCCAGAATCCGTAGTTAGAACCACAGTTAAAAATCGTCTTAAAGAGATTGTAACACTTAAAGATGGTCACTATGTTTTTGATTCAAAAATCAAAGAAGATTTTATCAAAATTAATCTAGCTTATAACACCATTCAAGAAAAGCAGAATAGAATAGTATCGCAGTTAGCTGCATTCGTAGAATCAAAGGAAGGAACATCAATTTCGGATCAAGAAAAGAAAGTACTAATTGAAAATCTTAACAAATACCTATTAGACAACGGAGTAAACGATAAATATTCAAAATACATTAGTGCGTTTATAATATCTAATCAGCAAATACCCGATTTCACAGACAATTTAAATTTGATTAAGGAAGGCCTAATTCTTTATCAAGGCATAAGGTACACATCTGACATAAATGAGTTAGGAAAATGGAATTCTGAACTGACAATATATTTAAGTACTGAACATCTCTTTAATTCACTAGGATTTAATGGCATACTATTTGAGCAAATCTTCACAGACTTTTACAGTTTAGTAAACGAAATAAATTCTTCAGCCAAAATCAAAAACGGGGAAAAGTTAATTCAACTAAAATACCTTGAGGAGACAAAGGATGAAATTGATGCCTTTTTTCAAACCGCCGAATATATTTTAAAGGGTTCCGCAACGTTAGATACAACAAAGCCAGCTATGAAATCCATTTTAGATGGCTGTCGCACTCCAAGCGACATAAAGACAAAGAAGATAAAATTTATATCTGACTTAGTTAAAAAGGGTATTTTACTCCGAGAGTTTAAAACATCAATATATCAATATAATGACTATGTCGTTGAGGATGAAAAAATCTTGGAGGAGCTAAAGAAATTTTCTGAGGGTAGGGGCAAAATATTTGACGAGAATCTGTGTAGGCAATTCTTTAAGATTTTCACTAAAATAAATTACTTAAGAGGTGGAGAAAGTAAAACTAAATTTGAAAATATAGGAAGCATATTTATAACGGGTAATCGATTTGCACTATTTCTTTCTCATAATTCCAAAGTTAAATTTCAAGAATTTGACATTCCATTTGCGAAAGACATTGATTACATAACAAGCAAATTTTGGTTTAAACTAAAAAAGGGATTTAATAATAAAGCTTCTTTACCTAAAGCTTTTGACATTGTGACAAAAGCCCAAATAATTATTTCATCTCAGCTAAATCAAACTGTATTTCAGGAATACCACAGGCTTCAAAATCAGATAAAGGTCGGATCACTGACGATTGATCAGGCTAAACAGCTGAGTTATGAGTTAAGGCAAAAACCTAACAAACCCGAAGAAATAACAATAGAAACAATAGACAGCTCATTAGATTTTTTGACAAACGACTCATATTTTGAGGATTTACATAGAGAGAAAGAAAAAAAAGATATCCTATTAAAAGACACGTTGAAAGCAAATGAGGAATTGCAGGATGAAATTAAAAGAAGAGATGAAATTGAACGACAAAAAGAGCAAAGAATAAAGGGCAAAAAACGTGAAGTGGAAAAAGTTAAGTATCTTAAATTAAACTGGAATAATTACAAAGGAATACAGATCCAAAATCTTGTTTATTTCCTTATGGTACTTATTCTTACCCTTCTTCCAATTTTTTTGGGTTTCATCTTGAAAATAAATAGTGATCTAAATAATTGGTTAACTTCAATAGGAGAAAGACAATATTTTATTTGGGTATGTTTGGCTCTTATTTTTTTAGTCGAGTTGTTTGGAAGATCTTATCTATTTAATAAAGAAAAAGTAAAATCTGGCTGGACATGGTTGACAGTCATTTTACAATCGAGCAAGTTGACAAATCTTAAGAAAGAAAAAATACTGGAATTTGATAAAGAGTTTAGCAATCAATATAGAGAAGAATAAAGCTCAATCGCGAAAAATGTGCTTTAATTTATTTGAGTAGAAGTACCTATAGGAATTTTGATGTAGCAGGAATAATTTGGCTTGAATATCCAAACGAAACGACATTCAAAACGATGTATAATAGGGATGTATAATAATATTACTTTCATAGGAGGAATTCATGGGGTCGGTAAAACCACGATTTGTAAAAAAATTTGTGATAAGGTAAAATTGGAGTATTTATCCGCAAGCGACCTTTTGAAATGGAAAGACATAAATGAAGATAGCCAAAATAAAAAAGTAAAAGATATCCCAGCCACTCAAGGCCGGTTGATATTTGGTCTAACAAAAACCATTCAGGAAAATAAATCCTACATACTGGATGGACACTACTGTCTACTTAATAGTGAGAATAAAATTATAAACATCCCTTTGGATGCTTTTAGGCAAATTAAACCTATCTCACTAAATATAATATTAGGTGATATCATAGAAATAAAAGACAGACTGGAAATCAGAGATAACAAACCTTATGATCAAGATTTGCTAAATAGAATGCAACAAAGCGAATTGAAATATGCAAAATACTTATCAACAAAATTAAAGGTACCTTTAAGCACAGGAACTCAAAAAGATTTTTCAGAAATATTAGATTCACTTCATAAAATCTTTTTCAATCAATGAGAATCTTACTCGATACAAATATTATCATTCACAGAGAAGCGAACAAAATTTACAATCTTGACATCGGACAACTTTTCAATTGGATAGACAAACTCAAATACGACAAATACATCCACCCATTGACAATAGAGGAATTAAATCGGTATAAAGACCAAAATGCTCTAAAGACGATGAATATTAAGATTGAGAGTTATAATCAGTTAAAGTATCAGGCACCCTTGGGTGACATCATTAAACAAATAAGCAAGCAAGTTGATAGCTTGCAAAATGATTTAAACGACACTCAAATCTTAAATGAGGTTTTTGAAAACAGAGTTGATTTACTGATTTCAGAGGACAAGAAAATTCACATAAAGGCAAAACTACTTGGAATTGCCGACCGAGTGTTCCGCATACAAACATTTCTAGAAAAGGTAACAGCGGAAAATCCAGAATTAGTCACCCATAAAGTCTTAGCTGTAAAAAAAGTTGATTTTGCTGAAGTTGATTTAAAAGATGGTTTCTTTGACACCTTTAGAAATGACTATAAAGAATTTGACAAGTGGTTTAACAGTAAAGCCGAACAACCATGTTATGTGTGTTATAGTGATAATCAGCTGACTGCGTTTCTCTTCATCAAGATTGAAAAAGCCGAGGAAGAAAGCTATTCTAATATTTCACCAGTTTTTAAGCCGAAGAAACGGTTGAAAATTGGGACACTAAAAGTTACCGGAAATGGTTATAAAATTGGAGAGAGATTCCTTAAAACAATTTTTGATAATGCCATACTTTTTAAAGTAGAAGAAATTTATGTAACAATATTTGACAAGCGACCTGAGCAGGAGCAACTAATTGAAATGCTGGAGGAATGGGGCTTTAATAAGCACGGGATTAAAACAACTCAGAACGGTGATGAACTTGTATATGTAAGAGAATTCAATAAAAAATTGCGCGTAAATATCGATAACCCTAAACTCACCTTTCCATTCTTTTCTAGACAAACAGATAAGTACTTAATAAGAATTGAACCCCAATATCATACTGAATTATTTCCTGACAGCATAAATACAAGAGAGGACAAAGCAAAATATACCGAGAATGAACCTCACAGGAATAGAATAAGTAAAGTTTACATCTCTCACTCGCCGGATAGAAACCTGAAATCAGGTGATATTGTTCTTATTTACCGGATTGGGGAAACTATTCCCAAAAAGTATTCAAGCACTGTTACTACAATTTGCATTGTTGAAAGTGTAAAAAATAATTTCAAAGACTTTGATGACTTCTTTAAAAGTTGCAATAGAAGGACAATGATTTCGAAAGAAGATTTGAAAACAAAATGGTGGGATAAATTTCCAAAATACAAACCTTTTGTAATCAACTTTCTATATGCCCATTCCCTTCCTACACCCAAGCCAACACTAAATGACTTAATTGATTTAAAAATATTCTCAGACCCAATGAGTCTACCAAAGGGTTTTGCTAAATTAACCAACAAGCAGTTCGATGATTTGATTAACTTTGCGTATAAACGAAAATAACTAATGAAGGTAGTGTTATCAATAAAGCCTGAGTTTGCGTTCAAGATATTTGACGGAACAAAAAAATATGAATTTAGAAAGGCAATTTTTAAGAACGAAAATATAAAATCAATCATTGTTTACGCTTCGTCACCCGTTCAACAGGTAATCGGAGAGTTTGAAATAGAAGAGGTATTAAATCATGATTTATCTACACTTTGGAACTTGACACAAGAATTTTCTGGAATAAGTGAAGAATTCTATTATCAATACTTCGCTAATAAAGAACAGGGTTTTGCAATAAAAATAAAAAAAACACGAAAGTATAGAAAACCAAAATGTCTGAGAGAAGACTTCAATTTAACACCACCTCAATCATTTGCATATTGGACAGACAAGTAGGTACACCACCTCTAATCAATCAATGTGAATCTTCTATCACTTACTTCTTCTCATTAAACTTTTCCATCAGCTTCTCCAGCAACGCTAATTTCTCGCGTTCGCTTTTAATTAAAGCATCGTAAAGTTCAGTTATCTTTTCAATAGGATTGATGGTACATTGATAATTAGTAGTCGAAGCAGTAGAATGATCGTGGAAAGTATTGTTCTGAATCAGATTGAAAAGTATCTCTTCTGAGAAATTTCTAATAGCAGAAGGTGTAACGTTGAGCGCTTTGGCAACACGCTCCAAGGTAGTATCTTCAACCTGCTCACTTTGTTCAATCTTAGAGACAGCCTGCTGGCTGATGCCGAGTTGCTCAGCTAATGTCTCCTGCGTTATACCGCGGAGCTCACGCAGGCGGCTGATCTTTCTTCCTAAATGTGTTGTTTCTGCCATAGCCAAAGATATATAAAATCAGAGCATGTAAAAAACAACTTCAGCGTGGTATTATACCTGAAAATATGGTTTGGTTTAAGAAATTGAAGTTTAGACATCTCTAAAGAATGCCCTAATACCCGTGGTAGGCGCCTCTCCTTCGGCTTGCCTTTGTTGGTGTGAAGAACACCAACAACAGCGAGGGGGCGAGAAAGGCAGAGACCAGGTTTTGATTACTACTAATATGCTTCTTTCTTCTCACTAAGATTTACGCTATCAGTCGATTTTAAGAATTGAATTGTGGCAGAATGAAAAGAATGCGTAAACATATTTTTTGAATAATTTTCGAGAAGGCTCACTCCTTCATTAAAGAGATAATTTGAATTGATGGCAATCCTTTTCCGTTGATATTCCACTTCAATATAATCAATCCAGCTTCTTACCGCCTTCATTTTAACGCGCACAAGCAACCAAAAAAATACTTTACGATCTATTTCATCCAGCTTAAATAGCTCTAAAGCGTTTTCTTTCATGAGTCTTTTTTTGAATTATTTGCCAACGATAATTCAAGCAAAGTATAAAGACTAATAATTAAACGATGTGCGTAATGATACGGAACGAAGTGCCTAAAAATAAGGTAGTGTAAATCCCCACTACTACTGGTGGTGTCTTTTCAACTTTTTGATTTAAGAACTGTACTTGGCATTCTGCGATAAGACAAGTGAAGGTGTTGCTGTAGTCAACATAATTTATTGAAGATTAAACGTTCGTATTGTCAAAACGGCTTCGGTCTAAATTAGGAGGATGGACAGTTATTTTTCTTTATGAATGTGTATATTCATAAACCTGATTTTGCCGGAACCATGAATATGACCAAGATTCGTTGCTTATGCATCCTATCACTTTCTTTTGTTTTAGCATGGGAGGCTCTTCCACAATCGTCATTAGAAAAAGTTAAATTCTCAAAAATAACCGAAGGACTATCCAATCCCCACGTTTCTTGCATTTTTCAGGATTCACGAGGATTTTTATGGGTTGGCACAGAAGATGGGCTTAACCGATTCGACGGTTATGATGTTACCGTCTATCGGAATGATCCTGACGATTCAACAAGTCTTTTAAAAAATCGGATTCGCTCAGTATTTGAGGATAGTCGCGGAGTGCTCTGGGTAAGCACAAATAGTGGCGGACTTCATATATATAATCGCAAACATGACAATTTTAAAAGGCTGTCGCTATATTCTTTTGATTGCGAGGTGGCTGAATTTCACGAAGACGACACCTGTGTATGGATTGCCGGTATACGTCATGGTAAAGCTTTTGTGAATGCGATGAGCAAGAAGACCCGGTACGAACATAACTATACTCTTTTCAATTCTCGTACACCTGTACACGCTCTTATTCCTGCATCTGATCATTCATTTTGGGTAGGTGTGCGAGGCGCCGGTCTTTTTCTATGGGATTTGAAAAAAAACAATATTCACAGAGTAGGACCGGCTTCAGAACTCCATCGTGCAACAACGGATGCCCGGCATAACTTATGGAT
This sequence comes from Cyclobacteriaceae bacterium, assembly GCA_035493595.1. Taxonomy (GTDB): domain Bacteria; phylum Bacteroidota; class Bacteroidia; order Cytophagales; family Cyclobacteriaceae; genus DATCRE01. The sequence goes on from DATJHZ010000357.1 coordinate 11,913, forward strand.
AGCCAGCAAAACCGGATTACAAAAATATAATGTAAAGACGAATGAAAATATTTTTTACAACACGCGCTCCCACCCCGCATTGCCTGTAGATAATGTACTCAATCTTTGCATGAATGGCGATTATCTATGGATAGGCACCGAGAATGGCGGCCTTTGCCGATTGAATACAATCACAGATGATTTGCAAACATTTCAAACCGACAAAAATGATCCTGAGTCGTTACCGGATAATTCTGTTTGGGCAATTTACAAAGATCGTCAGAGTAGAATCTGGATCGGCACTTATTCCAATGGCTTAGCTGTTGCAGATCCTCTGCGTCAGAATTTCCGGGAACTGGATTTACCCTTGACGAATGACGTTGTAAATGCCATTCTAATTGACTCCAGGCACCGCCTCTGGCTTGGTACGGAAAATGGGTTGATCATGAAGTCACCTCAAGGTATTAAATACTACAAGCATTCAGAGGCTAAAGGAAGCCTGCAGACAGATCCTGTTTTAAGTCTCTTTGAAGATGAGAAGCAACAGATTTGGGTTGGAACATGGCAAGGCGGAGTGAACCGATATGATGAGATACATGATAACTTCATTCACTATATGCCCAATGAAAACCGTACTGACGGGCTTTCCAATTCAAATGTATTTTCAATTTCACAATCGAGCAAGACGAAGCAATTGTTGATAGCAACCTATGATGGATTGAATGTATTGGATGAGCAGACGGGAACTTTTCAACATATCCGACAAGGGCAATTTGAATTCGATAACTATATCCGTACAATATATGAAGATAAAAAAGGAACAATCTGGGTTGGCACCATAGAAGAGCTTTTACAATATGATCCGTTTTCTAAAAAATTAACTCGGTTTGAAACATCTACAAAACGTGATTCGATACGAGTACGTGGATTGTGTAACAGTATACTGGAAGATAAACATGGCAGGTTGTGGGTTGGCACCCAGGAGGGCCTTCACCTGGTGGAGGATGGTAAGTTTAAAAAAAGATATACTATCCGTGATGGATTATCCAACAATAATATTGAAGGCATCCTGGAAGATAAATCTGGTAATCTTTGGATAAGTACTGTTGTAGGTATTTCCAAATTCGATCCTGCCGATACTGTATTCCGAAACTACGATATGGCCGATGGACTTAGAAGCAGCAATTTCAAATCTAACGCATGCTTTGCTGATACAAACGGGCTATTTTTTTTTGGAGGTAAAGGGATTTCCTTTTTTTATCCAGACAACATTCGCGACAATTCCTACATACCAAATGTCTTTATTACTGAACTGGGTATTCTCAACGAGCCTACCAAGCCAGGAGACGTGATGGGTATATTACAACATCAGATCAGTGAAACGAAAGAAATATCCATCCCACCTGAGTATACTTATTTTTCACTAAAGTATGTGGCAATCAATTTTACTGCTACCAGTAAAAATAAGTATGCCTATAAACTGGAAGGCTTTCATACAGACTGGAATTACGTAGGCAACCAACGGTCAGTTATGTTCACTAATCTCGATCCGGGTACATATACTTTCAAAGTGAAAGCGTGCAATAACGATGGGCTGTGGAATCAGGAAGGAACAGCATTAATAATCCACATACTTCCACCGTGGTGGAAAACCTGGTGGGCCAAAATAGCCGCTACGCTCATGGTAATAGGATGTGTTACGTTGGCATATAAATTACGTGTTCGAAATATCAGGCAGCAAAACAAAACCCTGGAGCTACAGGTACAGAAACGCACGGAGGAGTTGGCACAACAAAATGAAGAGCTTATCCAGAGCCAGGAAGAAATAACAGCTCAACGTGAGATTATTGAGCAACAGAACAATAAAATAATAAAGCGAAACGAAACTTTGGAAGCAGAAGTAGAAGAACGAACACATGATTTGGTTGAATATAATCAGCAACTGGAACAGTTTGCATTCATCTCGGCTCATAATCTGCGTGCTCCTGTAGCCAGAATACTTGGTCTCGGCCAGATATTGAAAATCAGCGATGAAAATCCTGAGGAGGCGCGGTTGATTGTTGACAAAATTGTGTTTACCACACAGGAACTTGATCGTGTTGTGAAGGATCTGAACACCGTGCTGGAGATGCGCAAAAATTCTACTTCAGAAATTGTTCCTATCAATCTCGAAGAAGAATTGCGTTTGATCAAAATAAATCTGGAGAAAGAAATACAAGACACACAAGCTATATTTGTCGAAGACTTTTCGAAAGGTGCTACACTCTCGACAGTGAAGCCTTATTTTGATAGCATTTTATTGAATCTTACTTCCAATGCAATTAAGTATCGTCATCCCAACAGAAGACCTGTCATCAATATACGTTCAGAAGTGAAGGATAATTACTTCCATTTAACAGTACAAGACAACGGACTGGGTATGGATATGGCGTTATGCAAAGATAAGATCTTTACATTGTACCGTCGCTTTCATCTTCATGTTGAAGGAAAAGGAATGGGATTATATCTTGTAAAAACCCAGATGACTGCAATGGGTGGCAAGATTGATGTTGAAAGTAAACTCGACGAGGGTACTATCTTCCATCTTATCTTTAAACATATCCATGATGTGCCGTAGATTATGGATAAAATACGGCGAAACAAATCTAAAGGATAAATAATAGGTGAGCTTGAAGTTTAAAATGAAACCCTGGCTTCATTAATATCCAACTACATCTGCATATAGACTTCTGATAATCCGGCATACAGAACCTTTTATACAGGCACAAAATAAGTTATACCGGTTTTGGAGATAGCATTCGTAACATCGTTTATGATATTGTTATAAAAAAGTAACGTGTACACACGAGGGCTGCATTCTATTTAAGGTTCGTCCAGATCATTCGTATTTTTTTTACGTCCTTGCAGTTGTCTAGTTTGAGCGTAACATAAGTGCCTGAGCGTTGGTCGTAGTCTGATACGCTGAACATGCCAATAGCATGACACTTTTTTTCAGGCTGTCCGAACATAAACTGCCGATCTACTTTGCCATCATTCAGAGTAAATGAGAATGCATCTGTATCGCTTACGGTACTGACAGTGGCAAGTTTCCCACTCTTGAGGTGCTCAAGATTCTCAGCCAGGTCATTGAGAAAAATGTATTTCTTGCCCGAACTGTTCACATAAGCGAAGGATTTGTATTGGTCTCCCATGTATAATCCCTTTGGCTTGTCAAATCGTTCACTCATATACATTGGTCCATAGTGCATCGTTCTGGAGTGTAACTTAGGGATAATATAACTTTGGATTTCGCGTGCGTCTTTATCCATGATAGTTACACCAGTAGTGCCAAGGCTGGTTATTGATACGTGTTGTGAATAGATTGTTGTAATTTCTTCAAAAACAAGTGTGTAGGTTCCATCTTCATTTACATAGAGGTCGAGGGGAACACCGTGATACTCACTCTTAGGTCCAAATATCTTTTTGTATTCATTATGTAAACCAGCAATGTTTATGGTCTTATTGTATTCCAGCGATAATGTTTTAGTATTGAGAAATGACAGGAACGCGCCATTAACACCCGCGAGTCCCAGAAGCGCCACCATGTCAGTGCCTGGTACCTGGCGAAGTATTCCGTTCGTGATACGGAAGCCTTCTGTGAAATCAAGTTGCTTTATTTGGATTGAGGTTGATCCTACCTGCAGTTGTGCAAGTGAAAGGTAACTCACTTTGTCACCACTTGTATTGAACACATAGGCACAGGCGATAACCTTTTCGCTGCCCAGCACAATCAAATCCACAAGTTCCATGTATTTGAATTCATCATTTGGCGAAACATAAAACGCCTTATTAATGACTTCGTGTTTACCGTTGTAGTGACGTATCTCAATACGCTTATTTCGATCTTGTTCAAAACTATTGAATAGCCCAACAGCGTAGCAATCGGAGTTTCTATCTTTGCGAATGTAAAAATTGGGCGGAGGCACGGCACCAAAGGCCATGGCATACCCGGCAAACATTTTGAATTTATTGAGTCGCCCGATCTCCTCGTCTTTCAGAATCTTTCCGGAGCCAGAATCAATTACTGTGCGATACAAAACCGGTGTACGATTTTCTAGTGCATTATAAAAAAGCACAATATCACTACCGACTGTAAAAATTGAAACGAGGTTTGTGTTGCTGCTACTATGGCCTTTGGAGATTGGCCGCTGCAGAACCATCTTTTGTTCGCTATCAAAAAGCCGATAGTTTATACTCTTTTCTTCAATATGCAGGAGTGCTGTGTTGCCATTCGGAAGTAATATGATTTTGAGTGATCCTTTTTCGGGCTCCGGAAACGGATCACTCTCTTCAATCTGAAAAGACTGGGCTATAATAGTATTGGTAAAAGGAATGAAGGAAAATGTAAAAATAGACAGAACAATGACTGTCTTCGGAAGGTTTTTTAGCATAATAAAATCAGAAATAAAATGTGTTACAAGATATTGGTTGAACCGTAAATTTCAAAAAATCTTTACTTAGTGATTACATATTTTGTTATTTAAGACGTAATACCATCTGGTCTTCTGAAAAATATTTATCTCTCCATTTTATTGAATTCAGTTCAGTGCCAAATTTTTGAAAACCAAATTTTTCGTAAAGCTGTTTTGCTTTTACGTTGCTGGCAATTACGATCAGGTTAATTTGTTCAATTCCTGAAATAGTTTTTACTCTCTTAATAAGTTCCTCCATTAATTCTTTTGCAATTCCACGTCCACGAAATTCTTTTGATACATACATGGTCGACACAATTCCTTTGTGTTGTAATTTTTCCCGATCTTCTCCATCACGAATAAAGCTCACCACACCTGCCAACGTATTTTCTACATAAGCTCCAAGCGTAAAACTATCATTCCTGTCTTTTGTAGGAAAGGGCGCGTTTAAGTTTTCATTGGGTGTAATAAGAAGACTTTCTTCGTCATGTTGAAGAGCAGCAGCCAGGAACATTTTATACTGCTCAATTTCTGTGGACAAGATTTCTTTTATTGTTATGCTTTTCATTTTGATTTCTACACTCGTCCCTAACTACAACAAGTTATTACTTGGCTGCTTTTTCGTCAACGGGTTCCCATAGTTCAATCTTGTTGCCTTCGGCATCCATGATATGTACAAATTTTCCATATTCGTAAGTTGCTATGCTGTCCACTACAGTTACCCCGTTGTCTTTGAGTTTGTTCACAAGGGCTTCAATATTCTGAACCCGATAGTTGATCATGAATTCTTTTTTTGAAGGCGCGAAATATTCACTTCCCTTTTTAAAAGGAGTCCATTGAAGTTGGGTTATCTCATCGGGTTTGTTAATGTCTCTGGATTCAAAAGTAGAACCCCAATCATTGATTTCAAGTCCTAAATTTTTGGCATACCATTCTCTCGCCTCCTTAGGATTTTCTGAGAAAAAGAAAATGCCGCCAATTCCTGTCACTTTTGGTGTTGTTGTGTCAGCCGCTGAAGTTGAT
>DATJHZ010000358.1:0-5004 GCA_035493595.1 Cyclobacteriaceae bacterium
CCATCCATTGAATAGACAGACTCAACTGCTATGAATTTTTTACCTGTAGCTTTCTTTAATTTTTGTTCAAGGTCTTCTAGATTATTGTGTTTGAAACTATAACGATTTGAAAGACTTAGTCGTGCTCCATCCTTTATGCAAGCGTGCGCTAACTCATCGTAAAGTATAGTATCGCCTTTTTGTGGAATAGAAGAAAGTACTGCAAGGTTAGCTGTATATCCGGAATTAAAAATCAGAGATGATTCGGACTTAAATATACTTGATAACTTTTGTTCAACTTCTTCAGTATAAACTGAGTTTCCCGATAGGAGTCTTGAGCCTGTTGCCCCATTGGGTAAATTGAGCTTTTCTAATTTATCATTTATTAGATTAGTCAGTTCTTTAGATCGGGCTAATCCAAGATAATCATTAGAGCAGAAGTCAAGGAGTCCAGAAGGAGACTTAAGTGTTCGAAATAAGTTTTGCGCTTTTCGTTCACTCAGTTTTATATTAAGCCAGTTATCTAAATTCACAGGCGAATTATTATTCTAAAACAAAATAAGAGGAAATACAAAGTAAGTTTATTTTCCACGTGTTTTCTCCAGCATGTCCCACATTTCATTGGGCACCATTTCTAAATGACTAAACTCACCTCCATTACGAAGCCACTCTCCCCCATCAATGGTTATCACTTCACCATTTACATAAGAGCTGAAATCAGACATAAGATAAGCCGCAAGGTTGGCAAGCTCCTGATGTTCACCAACACGCTTTAACGGAACACGCTGAGCAGGATCAAATTTTTTAACCAACTCGCCAGGCAGTAATCGACTCCATGCGCCTTCGGTAGGAAATGGGCCAGGTGCTATTGCATTACTTCTTATGTTATACTTTGCCCACTCAACCGCTAATGAACGAGTGAGTGCTAATACCCCTGCCTTCCCACAGGCTGATGGAACAACATAGCCAGAGCCTGTCCATGCGTATGTTGTTACGATGTTGAGAAATACTCCAGGCTGTTTCTTCTCAATCCAGTTTTTACCAGCGGCGAGTGTTGTATAGTATGTGCCTTTCAAAACAATATCAACAACAATGTCAAAGGCACGATGAGATAACCGCTCAGTAGGACTTATAAAGTTACCAGCAGCATTATTCAGTACACCATGAATCTGACCAAATTTAGATTCAGTAGACTTTATAACATTATCAATTTCTTCATATTTGCGAACATCGCAGGGTACAGCAAGAACCTGACCACCGGTTTCTTTCATGAGGTCATCAGCTACCTTATCAAGTACATCTTTCTTACGGCTGGTAATAACCAGGTTTGCTCCAAGCTCCAGGAAATACTTACCCATAGCACGACCCAGACCTGTTCCACCTCCGGTTATAATGATGGTCTTATCTTTCATCGAGCCGGGTTTAAGCATTCCTTCCATAATTCAGTTTGGTTAATTATCAATGGGTGCTAATCTACCATAAAAGATTTTATTTCTAAATGGTATAAACCCTTGGTTTATGCTGCTGTTGTTTGCATTATTACTAACCAAATAAATGTAGATTTAAGATCTGTAAGTTCTCAGGTTGTTTATATTTGTAAAGGATAAAAACATTTTTTGATGAAATACCCATTTCCCTCGTTCTTCCAAAGTCAGGTGTGTGTATATCGTCCAGCGTAGAAAAATACATACAAATGAAAAGGATAGTCTTAATTATTGTTCCCATTGTTTTTTTAAGTTCTTGCATCGTCTCCAAAAAGAAATATGATGACTTGTTGGCTCAGAAGGTGAGCATGGAAGCTGATCTGTCAGACCGCTCATCACAACTTGACAAAGAAACTGCACAGCGTAAGGAGCTTGAAGAGTTACTAAAGAAAATGAAAGAGGATACCACTAATCTTGGCATAGGTGTTCGCTCATCCAGTAAAAAATTAGCAGAGCTTGAGAAGGAACATGGTCAGCTTAATACCTATTATAAAAACCTGATGACGAGCAGTGGCAAACTCAACAGAGATCTTGTTCAACAGCAAGAACAATTAGCGCTCACCCAGCAACATCTTGATAAAACACGAAAGCTTAACGACTCTCTCAGTACAAGTTTGGCTGAACGCGAAAAGAAAGTAATAGAACTCGAGCAGATTCTGGCAAATAAAGATAAGGCCGTTCAGGATCTTAAGAACAGAATCACTAACGCGTTACTGAACTTCAAGGAGAACGATCTCACTGTTAAAGTTAAGAATGGAAAGGTGTATGTTTCCTTGGCGGAACAATTGTTATTTGGCTCAGGCAGTATTGATGTTGATGCTAAAGGAGTAACAGCATTGCAACAATTAGCAAAAGCTTTAAAAGATCAAAAAGATATTAACATCACAGTTGAAGGTCATACGGATAACGTACCTATTTCAAAACGATCACAATACATGAATGATAATTGGGATTTAAGTGTGATGCGTGCGACATCAATTGCTAAAATTCTAACCAAGGCAGGTGTTCCTTCCACACAGATAACAGCTTCAGGTAAAGGCGAATATTCTCCACTTGCTCCTAATGATACCCCACAAAACAAACAAAAGAACAGACGCACTGAAATAATTGTGACGCCAAACCTGGATGAACTTTTTAAAATCTTAGAATCAAATTAATATATGATACGTCTAGTCTCTCTGTTAATTCTTGTTTTAGATGTTCTTGTTGTTGTGGACATCCTTCGCAGTAATAAAGACTTTGAGAAAAAGCTATTGTGGATTATTGCCGTGATCTTTCTCCCATTACTGGGACCTGTTTTATATTATGTTATTGGTAAGAAGTAATTTCAATGGATCAGAAAAATTACAAACTTCTTTTTAGTCTCCCCGTCATAGTTGCAGCACTTGGTTATTTCGTAGACATCTACGACTTGCTTTTATTCAGCATCGTGCGGGTAAATAGTCTTAAGTCATTAGGTGTGGCCGATGATCAATTACTTGTACAAGGCGAGTACCTCATACGCATGCAGATGGCTGGCCTTCTTGTAGGTGGTGTGATATGGGGCATCATGGGCGATAAGAAGGGACGACTTTCTGTTTTATTCGGATCAATTATTTTGTACTCATTGGCAAATATCGCTAATGGTTTTGTTACATCCGTTGATCAGTATGCCATTCTTCGTTTCATTGCAGGCATTGGTCTGGCGGGTGAACTAGGTGCGGGTATAACCTTAGTATCAGAAGTACTACCAACTAATCTGCGTGGCTATGGAACTACTATCGTTGCAACTGTAGGACTATTTGGTGCCGTTGTTGCAAACTTTGTTGTTAAGATTTCACCCACATGGCAAACAGCTTATTTTATTGGCGGGGGGCTAGGCTTGTTATTGCTTGTTGCGCGATTCAGCGTTTTTGAGTCAGATATATTCCTCAAAACAAAAGAGCAAGTTGTTGATCGAGGTAATTTCTTTAAACTCTTCGATAATAAAACAAGACTTAAACGATTTATAGGTTGCATTCTCATTGGATTGCCAATATGGTTTGTTATAGGTGTGTTAGTAACTTTCTCACCTGAGTTTGCTAGTAAGTTGGGCGTTGTTGGAAGTATTTCTGCAGGCGATGCTATTATGTTTAGCTATCTCGGTCTTGCGGCAGGAGATTTAAGTAGCGGCTTGCTTAGTCAGTTATTTGGTTCACGAAAGAAAATAGTTCTGACTTATATTATTCTAACATTCATTTTTATCTGCATCTATTTATTTGCACCGATTAAATCAACTTCACTTTTTTATGCGGCATGTTTCTTCTTAGGTGTAGGTATAGGTTACTGGGCTCTGTTTGTTACCATAGCAGCCGAACAATTTGGAACTAACCTTCGATCTACGGTTGCAACCACAGTACCTAATTTTATTCGCGGAACTGTGATACCCCTGACATTTGGATTTAAGTTTTTGCGTGAATTCTTAGCTGACATTTTAAGTACCTCAATGGGTAAAGAAGATGCTCAACGCTATGGTATGATTTATGGTGCCCTGATTGTTGGCGTATTAACAATCATCATTGCATTGGTTGCTCTGCGAATGATTGAAGAGACCTTTTCAAAAGACCTTAATTTTGAAGAAATTGATTAATGTTATAACTTATAATTTACTAAGATTGTAGCTTGTGTACTACTATGTGAATCGCACCCAATTCGAACTATCATGAGGATTAAGCATGTCATTTTTCTTTTTATTGCATCCCTCATTATTACGCAGTCAGTTGCACAAAACCTGAAACTCATTCAGAGTCTAAAGAAGGAGTTAAAGAAATCGAGTGGCAAAAAGAAGTTCGGCTTATTGGCAGATGTTGCATGGGAATACCGATGGGCTTATCCAGACAGTACAATTTATTATGCCGACAGCTCTTACCGATTTGGTAAAACAATAAAAGTAAACAAAGATTTAGCACGGCCACTTAACTACAAGGGAGTAGCCTTTAATTACAAGGGAAACATCCTGACAGCATTTGATGCTTATAATGAAGCATTAAGAGTTTCACAGCAACAACATGACTCTATCCAGATAGCATATTCCAATAACAACATTGGTCGGTTATTTTTTGAACAAGGTATTTTATCACGATCATACTCTTATTTCGTAACGGCTCTTTCAATTTTCAAAGAAGTAAAAGACTCATCTGGTTTAGCATACACCTATCAGAGCCTGGCCAATCTATATCGCACCCAGAAAGATTTTGAAAAGGCAGAGATAAATTATACAAACGCCTATAAGATCAGGCTCTCGCTTGGTAATACCAGAAACATAATGTCCGCACTTGTTCAGCTGGGACGATTATATCAGGAGACAGGACAGCATGATAAGGCTCTCAAATTTTTTAGTCAGGCAGATTCAGCAGGGCAGGTAATTAATGATGCTATTAATCTGGCAGAAGTTAAAACATTTGCAGCCGAAAGTTATCTCAGCAAAGGCTTGTTGCAAAAAGCTGAGTCGATGTGCGCAGAAGGACTGAAACACATTCTTAGTAAGAACAATGTGTTTATGCTATCGCATGTTTATGTTACG
>DATJHZ010000359.1:0-17796 GCA_035493595.1 Cyclobacteriaceae bacterium
GAAGGTTATGAGTCTGGGTCTGTTATTTTCTTCAGGTCTCATTTGTCCCCATTCATTATAATGCTGCCACTCTTTATCTTTCAACGTGCCTTTTTTAAGCATGCTGAAAATATCTTCCAGCAGTAACTCAGCCTGACCATCAATTGTACCAGTGCCGGTGATGGCAATATTTTTTTGACCGTCTGCTGTGATGAGTGCTGAAGCTTTTCCAGGTCCATAGTCAATGCGTCTTGTTGTGGCTAGCAGTTCAGCATTGGCTGCAAGATGCAATTCGACACCTGATTTTATTTTGATAACACCTGTCACAAATTTTCCAGCAGGAACTATCACCCGACCACCACCTTCAGCAGATGCTTGATCAATAGCTTTTTGAATCGCCACTGTGTTGCTGGTCTTACCATCGGCGATAGCACCATACGCTGTTATTGTATATACTTTCTTTTGCGCTGAAAGGTTAGTGATCATGCTCGAGAATAGTAGAATCAAAAAAGCAGGTCTCATGGTGTTTTTCTTTAATGATAAACATGATCAACGGTTTGTAAGCATTTTGTAAAAAGCTCAACAGGTTAGAACCGGTTTAATAACTTCGTAAGTTCGCTAAAATGAGTTCTTAATGATATTAAATTTTAACAGATGGAACAACCGTTTATTAAATGACGGCAACGGCCAAGTGGGTTGATAAAAAATTCCAGAGAAGCAACGCTGAGCACTTGCTTTGTCTCTGGTTTTTTTTGAGTATTTTTCGATAGAACCTGCATGCCGATGGAAAATAGCTTCTCAGCATTTTTACGCAATGATATAATAGCCAAGCTGACGGCTGCTGATTTTGACATTCTGATCATTGGTGGTGGAATTACTGGTGCTGGCATTGCACTTGATGCCGCATCGCGCGGTTTAAAAGTCGCGCTGGTTGAGAAAGATGATTTTGCGTACGGAACCAGCAGTCGTTCAACCAAACTAATACATGGAGGTCTGCGGTATCTCAAGCAGTTGGAGTTCGGTCTGGTTAAGGAAGTTGGTAGCGAACGTGCTGTGGTTCATAAGCTTGCCCCGCACCTTGTTCTGCCTGAAAAAATGCTGCTGCCTTTGTATGAAAAGCGTGGCATGGGTTATTGGCTTACCTCCATTGGACTTCGGCTATATGATTTCCTTGCTGGCGTGAAGGCTGAGGATCAACGTAAAATGTTAACGCGCCTGCAAACCATTAAGCATGAACCGCTGCTTCTTGAAGATGATATTAAGGGTGGCGCCATCTACGCCGAATATCGAACTGATGATGCCCGCCTCACCTTAGAGATTATCAAGAAAGCACATGCATCTGGCGCCTGCATTCTTAGCTATTGTCGTGTTAATGATTTTATTTATGTTGACAATAAACTCACGGGCATAAAAGCTGAAGATGTACTTACTGGTAAGTCACTTGAAGTAAAAAGTAAAGTAATTGTAAATGCCGCCGGCCCCTGGGTTGACGAGTTGCGCGATCTGAATAAATCAAAACAAGGCAAACGACTTCATCTTACAAAAGGTGTACACATAGTTGTATCCCGCGCCAAGTTTCCGGTGCGGCAGGCTATTTATTTTGATGTTGAAGATGGCAGAATGATTTTTGCCATCCCACGCGGCAGAGCCACATACATTGGTACAACAGACACCAATTACAGTGATGAAAAAGATCATGTGGTCATTACAAATGATGATGCCCAATATCTGGTTAAAGCCGTTAACAGTATGTTTCCAACGGTTGGTCTTAAGCTGACAGATATTGAATCTGGCTGGGCAGGATTGAGGCCATTAATTCATGAAGAAGGAAAGTCTGCTTCAGAGTTATCACGCAAGGATGAAATCTTTGAATCACCTACAGGCCTGATCTCTATTGCTGGTGGTAAATTAACGGGCTACCGTAAAATGGCTGAGCGTGTTGTTGACTTAGTTATTGAAAAGCATTTTGATGATCGTGAACTGAAGAATTGTTTTACTCACACTATTTTACTTTCTGATTTAGCAAATGCAAAAGAAGTTGATCTTTATATTCAGCAGCTTGAAAAGAAACTGAAGGAAAGAGGTATCGAACCTTTCAATGCCACCTATCTGGCGCACAACTATGGTACTCAAGCCAACGAGATACTGGCATTGATTCCCCAGCATGAAGATGCTGAAACTGGTCTGGCCAAAGCCGAAGTAAATTTCTGTATTCATCATGAGATGACGTTAACACCTCTCGACTTCTTTGTTCGAAGAACGGGCATGATGTATTTCAACATTCATCGCATGGAAAAAATAAAAGATGTTATTTTGCAGCAATTCAGTGAGATCATGAAATGGAGCGATGCAGAATCCATCCGCCATGAAAGAGCGCTGAACGATATGCTTACAGAGTCTAAAAAATTTAACCACTAATCCATGCGGATCCTTTTATTGATCATTGCCTTTCTTCTGTTACTTGGTACTGAAGTTCTTAAGGTTTACTTTATAATGCCTTTCCCGGGTAGCCAGGTAGATGAAACACTTTCGATAGCTTATTTCCTGAATGAATATATTATTTACTTTCGCATAATTACCTGGGCATTTTTTCTTTTCAACCTTTTTCAGGTCTGGGGACAAACCGCAACCAGTGGTAAGGTTATCATTGGCATACTGATATCGTTCTACCTGTTCATCTTCATTTTATTCAACTACTATTTTGTAGCCGATCAGATTTTCTTTCAGCCTGAGCATAAATTATTCGCCACGGCATCGAACAACAAAATAGATACCACGCAGCTGGTTATCGGTGTAGCTATTGGCAATGAAGCCAAAGCTTACCCACTCGAAATTATTGGATATCATCACCAGGTTAGAGATACTGTTGGTGGCAAGCCTGTGATGATTACATATTGTACAGTATGTCGTACCGGTCGTGTTTATAGTCCGTTTGTAAATAATCAGCCTGAGGAGTTTCGCCTGGTAGGCATGGATCATTTCAATGCTATGTTTGAAGACAGTCGCACCAAAAGCTGGTGGCGTCAGGTTAACGGTGAGGCAGTTGCCGGACCACTTACAGGTAGCCAGCTTGAAGAATTACCTTCAACACAGGTTTCACTGCGAAACTGGTTAGCGCAATATCCTGATTCTAAAATCATGCAGCCCGACACTGTGTTTAAGTTGGGCTATGAAGACCTGAAACTATACGATGAAGGCAAGGTTGACAACGAGCTTGAGAAACGTGATTCACTTTCGTGGAAAAATAAGTCATGGGTGGTAGGAGTACAGCTTGGAAATCAATCACGTGCTTATGATTGGATTGAGCTTGTTAATAAACGCGTCATTAATGATACACTCAATGGCATTCCCATTGCCGTGGTAGTTGAAAATGATAGCGCGTCATTTCATGTATTTAAACGTGACTCCCTTCAGTTTATGGCAACTGGCAGTCTTTCTGACCTGAATACAAAGTCGACCTGGAAATGGAATGGCAAATGTACTTCAGGAGTGCTTGAAGGGCAGACGTTGGTTCCTGTTCAATCCTATCAGGAGTTTTGGCATTCATGGAAAACTTTCCATCCTAAAACAACTACTTATCAACTTGCGGCTGAAAAAAAATAGATCAACAACCTGATAAAAAGTAAGGTGCAGCATTTGTTTTTCGATAGTTAACCTTAAATTTCATTAATAATAATTTAAGATGTCGTATTGATAAAATATGACATTCCTGAGTTATCATTGACAAACCTCAATGTGTTAATGTATGAAAAGAATTGCAGTGCTTGGCCCGATTCCAAGAGATCACATTGTGACTCATCAGGGTGACTTAATTCAGAAGTGGGGTTGCGTTACCCATCCGGTTATAGCGCTTTCAATAATGGCGGGTGATGAGATCGAGATTATTCCGGTATCTCACCTTCGCACGGTTGATATGGATAACGTCAAAGAAGTTTTTGATGGTTACAAAGGGATTTACCAGAAGTGTATAACCAGTAAGAACGATCAGGGCGATATCATCAGTCTCAGGTTTCTGGATATGAACAATAGGGTAGAGAGGCAGACGGGCTTCATGGATCCTATTGTACCAGATGATGTTAAGAATATTCTGGATTGTGAAGTTTTTGTTTTTATCCCTATTAGCGACTACGAGATCTCACTCGATACACTTAAGTTTCTCAAGAAGAAAAGCAAAGGAACCATCATATTCGATGCGCATGGTAGCACCACGGCTTGCCTGGCCAATGGCGAACGTCATCGAAAATTCTGGATAGATCGTGATCAATGGCTTCCTTACATCGATGTCTTAAAAATGAATTTAGAGGAAGCGCATGCTTCTTGGTTTAAGAAGGAATATGAAAGCCAGGATTTCACCAAGTCGCTTGACATTGTTGATCATGAAGAGCTTCGTGCCTTTGCACATCATTGTCTTGGTAAGGGAGTGAAATGTGTTTATATCACTGTCGATTCCCGAGGCTGCCTGGTGTATTATAAGCAACGCGGAAAGATCATCGAAGAGATGGTGCCCGCAGTGAAAGTTGAGAATGTTATTGATACCACCGGGTGTGGCGACTCTTTTGCAGGAGGTTTAGGCTTTGGATTGTTGAAGAACCCGAAAGATTATATCGGTGCCGCTCGCTATGGAAATGCCCTGGGGGCACTTCGTACGCAGGGAAAGACATTTTCTGTATTTAAATCGCAAGAAGAGACTGATTCTATAATAAGTCGTACTTATTTTTAGGCCCTCATAATTTAGTACGAACGATTAAACAGTAAAGGATTGATTAAAGCAGTAATTTTTGATTTGGATGGTGTTATTGTAGACACGGCACATTACCATTTTATAGCCTGGAAGCGATTAGCAGATGAATTAGGTGTTCCGTTTAACGAACATGATAATGAACGTCTCAAAGGTGTGAGTCGCATGCAATCCATGGATATCATTCTTGAATTAGGAGCACTTCATATCAGCATGGATCGAAAGGCTCAATTGGCCGATAAGAAAAATACCTGGTTCGTTGAGTTTGTGGAAAAAATGAAACCCAGTGAGATCTTTCCTGGTGTTAAACAACTTTTAGAAGAGCTCAAATCTCAAGGTATAAAAATAGCGCTGGCATCGAGCAGTAAAAATGCTCGTCGTGTTATCGAACTTCTTCAGATTGAAAATGAATTTGATGCCGTAGTTGATGGTACTATGATTGTTCACACCAAACCAGACCCTGAAATATTTTTATTAGCATCTACCATGATAAACGTGCCTGCATCGCAGTGCGTGGTTTTTGAAGATGCAGAAGCAGGGGTAGAGGCAGCTCTTGCTGCAGGTATGAAATGTGTTGGCGTGGGTAGCACGGAGCAATTAGGTAAAGCAAATAGGGTAGTTAAGAGAACAGCAGATTTTAAAAGTGCAGAACTTCAACAGTTGTGATCTACGAATTATAATAGTTCAAAGTTCAAAGTTTCAAGTTCAAGGTTAGCTGGCGCAAGCAACCTGGAATTTGGAACCTTGAACTAAATATTAACTGATAACTGACAACGATTAACAGATAACAGATGAAGAATTATCTTAAGCATCACGAATGGCAGATCATTGAAGAGGGATTTGATCCTCATGTCAATAAAGTTTCAGAAAGTATATTCAGTATAGGCAATGGCCGCATGGGTCAGCGTGCAAACTTTGAAGAAGAATATTCGGGTGAAACACTTTCGGGTAGTTATGTGGCAGGTGTTTATTATCCTGATAAAACTCGTGTAGGCTGGTGGAAGAATGGTTATCCTGAATACTTTGCCAAAGTATTAAATGCTCCAAACTGGATTGGACTTCGCATCAGTATAGACAATCAAAAACTTGATCTGGCGAAATGTAAAGTCGAGAACTTCAGACGGGTACTTGACATGAAGACTGGCTTGCTTGAAAGAAGCTTTACAGCCACATTGCCTGATGGTAAAATTGTAAGCGTGCACTCAAAACGTTTTTGCAGTATGGCCAATGGCGAAGTAGGAGCGATCCGTTATGCACTGACACCTGTCAATTTTTCTTCTAAAGCCGTTCTCTCTATTTATGTAGATGCTGATGTAGTTAACAAAGATTCCAACTATGATGAAAAGTTCTGGGAAGAAGTTTATAAAGAATCAACAGAAGGCAGAGGCATTGTAACTGCGCAAACCAAGAAGACACTCTTTCATGTTACTACAGGCATGAAGTACAATATTGAGTCTGAAGGAAAGAAAGTAGATCTTTCAAGAATCAATCTGGAACAACGCGAAAAGTATGTTGGCAATGTTATTCAAGTTGATTTAAACCAGGGAAAAGAAGTTATCATCTATAAGTTTGGTGCTGTCCTATCATCAGAAAATCATCCAAAGGAAAAGTTAGTAGATGCCTGTGTCAGAGTATTAGAGGAAGCATCGGCAAAAGGATTTGATAAGTTATTCGCAGAGCACGCTGCTGTATGGGCTCACAAATGGGAGGGATGTGATATCACTATCGATGGTGATGTTGCGGCACAGCAAGGCATCCGCTTTAATATATTTCAATTAACGCAAACCTACACCGGTGAAGATGAGCGCCTCAATATTGGCCCGAAAGGTTTTACCGGAGAAAAATATGGTGGAAGTACATATTGGGATACTGAAGCATACTGCTTACCATTCTACTTAGGTACAGCTGACCAGAAAGTGGCGCGTAATCTTTTAGTATATCGCTACAAGCATTTACCACGCGCTATTGAAAACGCCAAGAAGTTAGGCTTCGTTGATGGCGCTGCTTTCTACCCATTCGTTACCATGAACGGAGAGGAGTGTCACAATGAATGGGAAATTACATTCGAAGAAATTCATCGTACCAGTGCCATGGCGTATGCCATTCGCGACTATATTAATTACACGGGTGATGAAGGATATTTTACTGAATATGGACTTGAAGTTCTTATTGGTATCGCACGCTTCTGGACACAACGCGTAAATTGGTCTGCTGAGAAAAACAAGTACGTTATACTTGGAGTAACTGGTCCTAATGAATACGAGAACAACGTAAACAACAACTGGTATACCAATTACCTTGGTGCCTGGACCTTGCGCTTTGCACAACAAGCTATTGATTATGTAAAGAAAGCAGATGCAAAACGCTACGCTGAAATTTCCGCAAAGACAAACTTCAACGAAAAAGAAGAAACTGCAAAGTGGAAGGACATTGTAGAGAAGATGTATTATCCAAAAGACGATAAGCGTGGCGTTATTCTTCAGCAAGATGGTTTCCTGGATAAAGAATTAATTCCAGTGAGCAAGCTTAGACCAGAAGATCGCCCCATCAATCAGAAGTGGTCATGGGATAGAATCCTTCGCTCATGTTTCATCAAGCAGGCTGATGTTTTGCAAGGCATCTATTTGTTTGAAGATGATTTTGATCTGGATACCATCAAGAAGAATTTTGATTTCTATGAACCCATGACAGTGCATGAGTCATCGTTGTCACCTTGCGTTCACGTAATATTGGCTTCACGCCTGGGTTACAAAGAACGGGCATATGAATTCTACCTGCGCACGGCCCGATTAGATCTTGATGATTACAACAACGATACGGAAGAAGGTTGTCACATTACCAGTATGGCCGGAACATGGATGAGCGTTGTAAAAGGTTTTGGCGGTATGACTATTAAAGATGGCAAACTTAACTTAAATCCCTATACGCCTGATCAATGGAAATCATATTCCTTCAGATTAGAATTCAGAGGCAGAGTATTAAAGATCAAAGTATCAAAAGAGAAGACCGAAACTATTCTGGAGTCAGGTAGTCCGTTAGATATTGTATTAAATGGGAAAATACTTTCTGTGAAGTAAAAGTTATAAGCAGTTTAGGCTAAACAGAAAGGCTGTCTTTGATCAGACAGCCTTTCTGTTATAGTGAGAGAAAAGAAAGATTATTTCTCTGTTTTCTTTCTGATAAAAGCACCAAGTTCTTTACCTGCTTTTGCATAGCATTCTTGTAATCTGGCACCAGTTTCGAAATCAAAACCGCCGAACTGAGAACCTACTACATTTAAGATTGTAATTTTTGCAATCACTTTACTTTTATTGGCAGTTTCTACAATAGAAAGTTCGCCATCAATGTAGGCTGGTCTTTTGCTGATACCGATGTTGTAACCGGTTTCAGTGCTTGTAGTTTTGAAAATCAAAGTATAGGTAGCTTTCTCATCAGATGCTGAACTCATCTCAGAATGCTTAGTGAAAAGTTCTCTAAACTGAGGTTCGAAACGTGTTTTGCGATCTTCTTTCCAGGCTACAGCCCACTTGTCACCCTTACCAGGTTCTTTCTTATTGTACTCGGCAGTTTTTTCTGCTAAGTATTCATCTTCAGGTCTGTTCTTCGTGGTAACAGTCATTCCGTCATAAACAAACTCAGTGTTTACGGACTTTTGACCTTTAAGGGGGCTCAGGTCACCTTCAATAAGTTTAATTTTTTGAGCAGAAACGCCTAGCGAAATGCTCAACATGGCAAGGATTAGTAGTTTTTTCATAAATGATTTAAAGATTTAATAGGCCTAAAATATGATTTTTTTGGATAGTTTAACCGCTTCCCATCAAAAGAAATCGATGTAAATACTACTCTCCAGTTAAACTATCATTATTCGGTTCCGACTCTTCTTTCACCTCTTCGGTTACTACACTGGCTATTATTGGCTCGGAGTCATTCTTATCCTCAAGCAGGATAACAAATGGATTCAAATGTGGTGAATGTGATAACAGTACTTTAAGAACTCCGATACCCGGCACAGCCAGAATCATACCTGCAATGCCAAGCAGTTTGCCACCAATCACTAATGCTATAATAGCAGCCAGCGCATTGATGCTAACCTTGGACCCTGTAATCCGCGGACTTATAAAATTACCTTCAAAAAACTGTACAGTAGAAAACACAGCAACCACACCAACGGCAGACCAAATGCTATCCTTGGTGATGAGAGCCATTATAATAGGAAATGTTGCTCCTATGGTAATGCCAACGTAAGGTATGATGGTTAACAAACCGGAGAGTATTCCAAAAAAGATAGCATGATCTATGCCAAGGACTAGTAGCCCGATACTATTTAAGGTAGCAATGATTAGCGTTACAAGCATGAGTCCTGAAATGTATCCCTGAACAACACGTTCTATATCTTTCTTCCATAAAAATTCAGTTTTGCCAGGCATCAACCTGATGAAGAAGTTCTTGAACTTGTCACGATAAATCAGGAATAAGAAAATATAAATAGGAATCTGAATTAATGTGGTAAGTGTACTTGATGTTGTGATGAGAACATCGCCCAGATAGGCACTAACACTCTTCATAGCATCAGTGATAATTTTGCCTTGTTCTATTTTGGTTATGTTAAAATCACGCCGCGCTATCTTGCTGATTTGATCGAGATAGTTTTCAAATCGTACCTGCAGATCAGGTAAGTCGGATAATAAGTTCATCACCTGATTAACAACAATCCAGATAACAAGAACTAGCGTAACAATGGTCAGAAGCAGAACAATTGCAATAGCGATAGAGGTAGGAATTTTTCGCTGCTCCATTTTTTTCACTAATGGCAACATGACTATGGAGAGCAACGCAGCAAAAGCCATAGGGATAAAGATTTCCCGAGCAAGTACAATGGCCGCTATGGATAGTCCAATAACAACTAATAATTTATACGTGTAATCAAGACGATCGAAGGGCTGAGAAGATTCTGACATAAGCTTAAATTTCAAGAATTATCTATTGCCTTCAAAATCAAAGCACACGATTCTTGAATCTCTTCATGTGTTATTGTAAGGGGAGGAGCAATTCTGAAACTGTAGGGATGAGAAAGAAACCAATAGCAAATGATGCCCAATTCTTTACCCTTCTCAACAATCCGGTTTACACGTTCTTCAGAGTCAAAGTCAATGGCAAATAACAATCCTATTCGTCTTATCTCTTTAATCTTAGCATGAACCAGAAGTTTTTCAAAGAGCTTACCTTTTTCTTCTACGGTGTCAAGAAGTTTTTCGTCCTGAATAACGTTTAGTGTTGCCAATGCTGAGGCACAACAAATCGGATTACCGCCGAAGGTTGTTATGTGGCCAAGCATGGGATCGTGCGTTAGGCAGTTCATGATTTTTTTATCGGAAATGAACGCTCCAATGGGTAAGCCTCCGCCAAAAGCTTTTGCTATAGTTAAAATGTCAGGCACAATATTGAATTGTTCAAACGCAAAGAATGTTCCGGTGCGCCCCATGCCACACTGAATTTCATCCAGTATTAATAACGCACCTGTTTCATCACAGCGTTTCCGAAGGGCGAGCATGAATTCTTTTGAAGGCACTCGAACACCTGCATCTCCCTGTATGGTTTCCATGATAACACAAGCCGTACGAGTTGTGATGTGTTGAAGATCAAGTATTGTATTAAAAGTAATGAACTTAACATCTGGCAACAACGGTCTGAAGGCGGCCTTCTTTATTTCATTACCAGAAACACTCATAGAGCCATGCGTGCTTCCGTGATAAGATTTTCTAAACGAAACAATCTCAGTTCGACCAGTATAACGTTTGGCTAATTTTAAAGCACCTTCATTGGCTTCAGTTCCTGAATTTACGAAGTAACTGCAGTTTAAATTAGGAGGCAGAATCTCATTAAGCTTTTGTGCCAGAAGGTTAGGTGATGATTGAATGAATTCACCATACACCATAACATGTAGATGCTTATCAAGCTGATCTTTTATTGCTTTAATAACAGTGGGATGTCTATGACCGATATTACTTACACCAATTCCTGATATGAGATCAGTATAACGTTTGCCATCAGGTGCATAAAGATATATGCCTTCAGCGCGTTCAATTGAAATGGAGTATGGGAAAGGAGTTGTCTGAGCAATATTATTTAGAAAAATATCTTGATTGAAATTCATGGGGCAAAGCTAGAAAGAGATATCCAGCTGGTAAAATTATAAAGATCCAATTCCCGCCAACATGAATAGGATTAATTTGTTAATATTTAAAATGCTTTAAAATCTACACGGCGGTTGAGTTGCCGGCCCTCGGTTGTTTTGTTATCATGTTTGGAAACTTCTTCACCATATCCTACTACTGAGATATGGTCATCAGGCACGCCCATGGATTGCATAAGCTCTCTTATCTTTTGAACCCGTTTAATGGATAGTTGAACGTTGTAGTCATCTTTTCCTGTATTGTCAGTATGTCCTTCAATTAAAATGATTTTACCCTGAAGAGCATATTCAACAGCAATAAGAAATGGCTCCATGTCTACAACGGAAAATTCATCCTGGGCAAAAGTAAAATAGAGTGGTGCCAGCTCTATTGGTTCATTATCTTTTTTGTTCTTTAAATGTTCACTTACTTTTTTACGGATTTGTTCATGCTTTGCAGAAGTAGGAGCAGGTAAATGATTCTCCTTCAAAACCTTGTCTTCAAGCTTTTCCTCTTTAATAACTTCAGCTGATGGTGGAGTTTTTACAGCCACTGTAACAGGCTTTGGTTTGGGTGCCACCTTTGCAACAGGTGGAGTTGTAGATGACGAGATTGGAGCTTCAGCCTGCGATTTACGCGCTTGCTTTCTACTACTAAAAAATAATGGCGAGCGAGGCTTTTGAGTTCTCTTCTTATCTAAGATGCTGCAGGCATTGGCATAGGTGCTAATTTGATTTTTGTAGCGCGCTTTAAAATGCCTGGCATTTTCTCTTTTAAACTGTTGGGCACTACACGAAATGGATACGACTATGCCAAGCAATATGGCCAGTACAAGAACCAAAACTTGTTTGATTCTGGAGGCAATTCTTTCCTTCGAGATTTCTCGTAAGTCGAGGTCGCTCATGTAGTAGTAGGATTCAGGCAAAGCTTACAATCAAATTTAATGATAATAATTGCCTTATCCTCAGCTAAATGAGCTTTAATCCTACATAAATTTTTACAAGAGTTAAGCCTTTAAAGAAGTATAGCAGAAGGCTATTTAGCGACTTCCTTTTTCTTTTCAGCTCCGTTTACCAAACCTATAAAATCCTTAATTATTTCATTAGGGACTGTAACTGAAAGATGATACTGTTCTATTTTCCAGCCTTCGCTGGTCTTTTTCAGGATTCCCGAGCCGCGGCAAACCCCCATCCATGTATTTAGAAGTTCTGAAAACCACGCAAAATCTCCATCATTTGTTACATGCAAGTCTCTGTTGTATGGCTTGAAGTCCCAGGCCTTACCCTTTTTAAAGTAGGGCAGAGCAAAGCCCTCAAACTCTGTCTTGGTCCATCGCTCAGTCTTATCTGTACCAATGTAGATGGCATCTTTATCCATGCTATCAAAGAAGGTACTGGCGTCGGCATGGCTCGCTGCAAGGTGCCAGTTGTTTATGAATTTGTTAATGGCCAAAGTATCCTGAGCAATACTTGTTAATCCATGTAATGCAAAGACTGTAGTTAATATCAAAAACTTCATGATACTGCGCTGAGTAAATTGATCGGCTCAGACTCAGGTAAATGATCTACATTACGCTGCTTGAGGTTAGGTAAATTTAGAATAAAAGTAGTTCCTTTTCCAAACTCCGAGTTTACGGTAATGGTACCCCGAAGCATTTTTACAGATTCCCTTACGAGGAAAAGTCCTATACCCGAACCCTTTGCCTGATCGGTTGCGCGATAAAACATGTCGAAAATATAGGACAGGTGATGATCTTCAATTCCAATTCCATTGTCTTCAATCCGGATGATTGTCTTTTCTTGAAATACTCTTACCGAGACATGAACAAAAGATTTTGGATGACTTGTGTCTGAATAACGAATAGCATTCGATAATAGATTTTTCAAGATGATCTCAAGTCTTGTTCTGTCTGTATAAAAATCACCTCTTTCAACATGAATTACTTTTTCAATAATATCTGCATTGGGTATGAACTGAAGACTGTCAAATATGGAGTCGATCATTTCATGCAGATGAATGCTTTCTGTTTTAATTTGCTGCCGTTTGTTTTTAGCATAATCTGTTATGTCTCGAATGAAGCCTTGCATTTTTTCAATGCTTGAACTCATCTTATCGAAGTAGTGACTGTGTGCAGGTTGATTTACTTCTTTTTTAACGAGATAAATTAGCCCTTCAAGAGAAGCCAGCGGTGATTTTAAATCATGTGCGGCACTGTAGATAAATCGGTCAAGTTCGTTATTTAATTTTTGCAGTTCGTTATTTCGCTTCTCCAGCAACTGCGATTTTTTTTCGATCTCATGAAACTGTGCTCTCAACTTTCGGGTCATCTTTATAAAGGAAGATGAGAGATTGGTTATCTCGTTTGTCATCCCTGCGTCTACCAGGTCTTCATCATGCAGGCCCTGTGTTACGATGAACTTGCCAATGCTATTGGAGAGTTTTTTGATTGGTCTTGTTAATCGCAATGCTGTGATGTAGGTTAATACGAATGAAATAATGATAGCACTTATGCTGATGATGACATAGGTGATACGGCTTTGACTGATTATAGTATCTGATTGCTGATCGGAGAGGTTGCCAAGACTTTCTAACTGATCGGAGAGTGTATTGCTGAGTTTGTTCAACTTGCCCAATAATCCCTTGGTTGGGGTAAGTCCAATGTCCTCATCCATTGAAGCTAACTCGTTGAAAGATGTTTTATAGGATGTTAACAGAAAAATAAGAAAATCATTTTTACTTTCTGTTGCACTCAGCTCATTGGCCAGAGCAGTGGCTACGTTGTTGAGTTTATCTTTGTATTGAAGTTCTCTACGAAGAAAATAATCTTTTTCATGCCTTCGTAACGTGAGAATGTTCACGAGGCTTATTTTATTGGAATGACTTTCGAGTTCATGCGCGTATTTTCGCATGATCCCCTCTTTGCCAAAATCTTTAAATCCCCGTAGGAGAATTTTTTCTTTTATTTTTTTAAAAGTTGAGTTGTACTCTTTTAGCGTTGAATCAATTTCATCAAATGAACCCTGAATATCGAGCGAGGCTTGATCGGATTTTCGATGCAGATTCTTTGTATCGCTTACAATTAGTGAATAGAGGCTATCGCGCTTTAACAGGAGTTTACTTTCCTGCGTTTCGTAAAAATGTTGATTGATAGTTTCGAATCGTAGAAAGTCCAGATCTAACTTAAGAAGCCTTGCTATCTGAATGCGTTGGCTATCGATTTGTTTCGAAACCTGATAGAGTTCTTTGTTACGAGTAATGAAATGATAAGAAAGAGAAGAAATGATAATGACGTTTATCGCCAATATGCTGAACGACAAAAACAGACGTTTACCAATGGTGTCTACGCTCCAAAACATAGCGTAAAACTACCAAAGACTCTATTGCCTTTGCTTCAATACTACATTATCAAACTATGAAATTTATGAAGACTAAGCTTCATGGATTTTTAGAAACTCCATAACCTCCTGATGTACGTTACGGGGTTTGGTTTGGTCGTAAGCTTCAGTAGCAATGGACTTAAAAAGCTCACTTACTGTACCTGACTTAAAACCTAATCTATCTGCATAAGCTGTAGCAACTTCAAGTTCAACGTCTTCAACTACCTCATCAAGGTAGATCATATAAACTAAATGATAGATGGATTCTAACTTGGCAATTTTATCACCGGGCGCAGCAAATTTCAGATTGTTAACGTCCATATTTGTGTGCTTCAGATCATCGTTCGTAAAACCAAGCTGAAATCCCCACTTCAAGAGACATAGGATATAGCGGCTTTCTATTTTATCCTCGCTTAAAAACAAGGCTAATATGTTGAAATAGCTTCTTTTAACTGAAATAAGTTGTTCGGTTGTCATGGTGTTGTTTTTCTGAAGGGCTGGAACCCAATAACTTGTTTAAGGTCGCAAAAATAGTGTTAAGATGGAAGGTTTTAAATCATTTTATTAAAGATCGTATTTGTGCAGTTCCATTTTAGTTCTAAGCCTTCTTTCATAGTTCATTTTATTACGCTTTACTAAATAAAAAAAGGTGCCCTTTACGACACCTTTTTTATATACGATAGAATTCGCTTAGATCTTAGCAAGTTCCTGAACAAGGTCAATCAATTTGTTTGAATATCCCCACTCATTATCATACCACGATACTACTTTAACGAACTTGTCGTTCAACGCAATACCAGCTTTAGCATCAAAAATAGAGGTACGAGCATCACCGAGGAAATCTTGTGATACAACATCATCCTCAGTATATCCCAGAATGCCTTTAAGTTCGCCTTCAGAAGCTTCTTTCATAGCTGCTTTCACTTGCTCGTAAGTTGCTGGCTTGTCCAGGCGTACAGTAAGATCCACTACAGAAACGTCAGCTACAGGTACGCGGAATGACATACCTGTTAATTTACCTTTCAATTCAGGAATAACCAGGGCAACAGCTTTAGCAGCACCAGTTGAAGAAGGAATAATGTTCTGGTATGCACCACGACCACCTCTCCAATCTTTTGCAGATGGGCTATCAACAGTTTTTTGTGTCGCTGTTACAGCGTGTACTGTACTCATCAAACCTTCAACAATACCAAATTTGTCATTCAACACCTTAGCGATAGGAGCTAGGCAGTTTGTTGTACATGAGGCATTTGATACTATAGTGTGTTGAGCTGTAAGTTTCTTATGATTAACACCCATTACAAAAGTAGGTGTATCATCTTTAGCTGGAGCAGACATAACTACCTTTTTGGCACCTGCAGAGATGTGCTTCTGAGCGTCAGGGATAGTAAGGAATAGACCAGTTGATTCGATTACAATTTCAGCACCAACATCAGACCACTTTAAATTAGCGGGATCTTTTTCGGCAGTTACCCGAATTTTCTTTCCGTTAACGATAAGGTTACCATCTTTTGCTTCGACAGTTCCATCAAAAATGCCATGTGTTGAGTCATACTTTAACATGTAAGCCATATACTCTGGATCTACAATGTCATTAATACCTACAATCTCAATATCTTTGCGATTGATGGCAGCCCTAAACGCCAGACGGCCAATACGACCGAATCCGTTGATACCTACTTTTGTCATTTTCTAATTGGTTTAAATTTCGCGAGGTCAAAAATAAAAGACGTGATCACCAAAACCAATGAAAAAAGTGAACGATTAATAAAAAATTTTCGCACCCAAGTTTGCATTTCCATGATGTACATCTATCTTTGCACACCTTTTTACAAAGACGGTCCGTTCGTCTAGGGGTTAGGACACCAGATTTTCATTCTGGTAACACGGGTTCGATTCCCGTACGGACTACTATCATAAGGGATTGAGTTGTTTTATACAAGTCAATCCCTTTTTTTATTCCCGATAGCGTACCAATGTTCTGCATAATGAGGGAGATGATTTCGTTCATCTTCGGGTTCGATATTATTTTTTTTCAAAGATCAATTCTCATTGAAGATCGAACTCAGCACTTTCTGTCAAGTTTTTATCAGATGCCTCTATATAAGTGCGTTGATGTTTTAAGAAAATGAAAGCTTAGCTTCACATTCTTGACAATATCTCCATCAATCAGTACAAGATTAGCCTTGTCGTATACTGATCTTTTCAAATTATTTACTCTTTCTTCAACTTTCATGCATTTGATATTACGGTTTTCATCTACCATAGCACTACATGTTTTATTAGTGGAACTAAACACTCTCTACTGAAGAAATTATTTCCATAACTTTTGAATAGTGTCCCTTTAATGCCCCATGTAAACTCCAGACCTTCAAACTCAATATCTTTTGCTGAGCAAATCATTTCGGCATAGTATTTATCTCTTAATAAAATGTCTTTACATATCTCTAATGAAGAAATGGTTAAAAATTACATTGCCCATAGTGACGCTACTCATAGTAATACGTCTAATCCTTCCGTATGTGGTGTTACATTATGCAAATAAAACACTGGCAGAAATGCCAGGGTATCATGGACATATCCGAGATATTGACTTGGCGCTTATAAGGGGAGCATATAAGATCAATGACATTTATCTTAACAAGATCGATTCAAAGAAAAGAAGTGAGACTCATTTCTTTTCGGCTTCATTAATAGATTTATCAGTTGAGTGGAAGGCATTATTTCACGGATCTATTGTTGGAGAACTTGTTTTTGAACAGCCAATGTTAAAATTCACCAAAGATAAGGTTGAGCCTAAGAACCTCCGTAACGATTCAACTCACTTTAAAAAATTGCTCGACGATTTTATGCCCCTTCAGATTAATAGATTTGAAATCAAAAATGGAAACATTGAATATGTGGATGAATTTTCTAAACCGAAAGTCGATATAAAACTCACAGATCTTCATGTACTGGCATTGAATTTAAAAAATAGCTACGATTCCTCCATTCTGCTACCGGCCACTGTAACGGCAGAAGGAAAAGTTTACGAAGGAGATTTGAAATTTGAAATGAAAATTAATCCTCTGAAAGACAAACCAACCTTCGATCTTAATGCTGAAATTAGAAATACCAATCTTGTTTTATTAAATGATTTTTTTCAAGCCTATGCTAAAATTGACGTTAACAAAGGGAGATTTGGTATGTACACTGAAGTAGCTGCAGATAAAGGAAAATTTACAGGGTATGTAAAACCACTTGTTCAGGATTTAGACGTTCTTGGAAAAGAAGATCGGAAGGATAATGTATTTCGTAAATTGTGGGAAGCTTTTGCAGGAACGGTTGGACAGATTTTTAAGAACCAACCCAAAGATCAGGTAGCAACAAAAATTCCTTTTCAAGGTTCCTTAAATAATCCGGACACTGATATCTGGACAACTATATTAAATGTATTAGAAAACGCATTTGTTCAAGCAATACAGCCTTCAATCGATAACGAAATAAATATTAAATCTGTTAATGCCACGAAGGAGAAGAAAAAGTCTTT
>DATJHZ010000360.1:0-11867 GCA_035493595.1 Cyclobacteriaceae bacterium
TTCACCTTTTGAACCTGCTATGCCAACAGTCTATTTTACAATGGGATGGAAAGATTGGATGTTACTTCGGATCACTCCTGGCGTAGCCGTTAGTGATGCTCTTCCTAAAATTGAAAAAGTATACACCAGTGTTATTCCTGACATACCATTTGATTTTAAATTTGCCGATGTTCAGTATGCAGCAAAATTTGAAACTGAAGAGCGCATTGGTAAACTGGCCGCTGTGTTTGCAACACTTGCCATCATCATTAGCTGTCTTGGATTGTTTGGATTGGCATCTTTTGTTGCTGAGCAACGCACGAAAGAGATTGGTATCAGAAAAGTACTTGGAGCTTCTATTGTAAATCTCTGGAGAATGCTCTCGCGTGAGTTTGTGTTATTGGTGTTACTATCTTGTATAATAGCAGCACCTATCTCCTACTACATCCTGAATGAAGGAATTCAACGATATGAATATCGAACAGATATCAGCTTGTGGATCTTTGCAATGACAGCCGTAGGTGCATTGGCTATTACGTTGCTTACTGTAAGTTTTCAATCCATTAAAGCAGCATTGGCTAATCCGGTAAAGAGTTTGAGGTCGGAGTGATTGGTCGATAGCCAATGGTCCATAGTCGAAGCAGATAGTTTATAGTTATCAATTATTAGTTAAGATTGTTTTAAGTTCCAGGTTCCAAATTCCAAATTCCAGGTTCCAGGTTGCTTGCACCAGCAACCTGGAACTTTGAACTTGGAACTATTAAGACCGCAGAGCCCGATTATATGCCGATGAAAACATTTTTAGTATTACTGATGCAACCTCTGGGTAGTACCTGAGTATCTATATAAGAAAACTGCGCTCTTGCTGACCTGCTATGATCAAAAACTACTTTAAAATCGCCATTCGAAACCTTGTTAAGAACAAGGGATATTCGTTTATCAATATTATGGGGCTTGCCACAGGTATGGCAGTGGCTATACTTATTGGCCTTTGGATCTGGGATGAACTATCCTACAATAAATATCATAAGAACTATGATCGACTTGCCCAGGTATGGCAACATAATATTTATAATGGTAACGTAGGTTCACAGGTATCCAACCCTTATTTAATGGCCGAAGAAATCCGCAATAACTTTGGCAGCGACTTTAAATATGTTTTGCAATCATCATGGACGTCTACTCACATTCTAACGCATGGTGAAAAGAAGTTTAACAAAGAGGGAAATTATTTCGAACCTGCAGTAACAGAGATGTTATCGCTTAACATGATTCATGGTACGCGCGATGGTTTGAAAGATCCTCATTCAATTCTATTATCAGAGTCAACAGCCAAGGCATACTTTGGTGATGCTGATCCCATGAATCAGCCAATGAGAATTGATAACAAGCAAGATGTGAAAGTTACAGGTGTCTATGAAGACTTGCCTTATAATTCTACTTTTCGTGAAATGGCCTATATACTTCCATGGGATCTCTATCTTATCACCAATGATTGGATCAAGAAAATGGATGACCCGTGGGGAAGTAATTTCACACAGACTTTTGCTCAGATTGCCGACAACGCCGATATGGATCTGGTGTCAGCAAAAATCAAAAATGTAAAATTCAATAAATTAAAAGATGAAGGCGATAAGAAATACAAGCCTGTTGTTTTTCTTCATCCTATGAGCAAGTGGCATCTGTACTCAGAATTTAAGAATGGTGTAAACATAGGCGGACGTATTGAATTCGTTTGGCTCTTTGGTATCATTGGCATTTTTGTATTGCTACTGGCATGCATCAACTTTATGAATTTAAGTACAGCCCGATCTGAAAGGCGTGCTAAAGAAGTTGGCATCCGTAAGTCTATTGGTTCCCTGAGAAGTCAGTTGATAGCACAGTTCTTTAGTGAATCGCTTGTTGTAGCACTGCTCGCATTTCTATTTTCATTGCTCCTGGTACAATTGATATTGCCAGCCTTTAATGATGTAGCTGATAAAAAACTAACAATGCTATGGACAAGTCCATTGTTCTGGGTTGTTGGCATTTCTTTCAGCATACTGACAGGTATTATCGCCGGGAGTTACCCTGCACTTTATTTATCTTCATTTCAACCTGTAAAAGTTTTGAAAGGAACATTTCGTGTTGGTCGTTTTGCTTCTGTGCCTCGTAAAGTATTAGTAGTTCTTCAGTTCACTGTTTCAGTAACATTAATTATTGGTACCATCATCGTATTCCGTCAGATTCAATTCGCAAAGAACCGGCCTATTGGTTATGACCGAAACGCACTCATCAACATATACATGTCAACACCAGACATACACAATCATTTTGAAGCTATACGAAACGAGCTTAAAAATTCAGGAGCTGTTGTCGAAATGACTGAGTCAGGAAGTCCTACTACATCGGTATGGAATACCAACGGTGGCTTTGAATGGAAAGGAAAAGATCCTGACCTGGCTGTTGACTTTCCAAATAATGGTATCACGCATGAGTATGGAAAAACTGTCGGATGGCAATTCAAAGAAGGGCGTGATTTCTCCAGAGATTATGCAACAGACTCTTCAGCTTTTGTTATCAATGAAGCTGCAGCAAAATTTTTAGGATTTAAAAATACTATTGATGAAACACTTATCTGGAATGGAAAGCCATATACCATTATTGGTGTAATTAAAGATATGGTAGTAGAATCGCCTTATGAGCCTGTTCGTGCATCACTCTTTCATATATCTAAAGACGAGGGAAATGTTACCATTATAAAACTTAGTCCCACTATGTCGGCAAAAGATGCGATAAGCAAGGTTGAATCGATCTTTAAAAAATATAATCCTGAATCACCCTTTGAATATCATTTTGTAGATGAAGACTATGCAAGAAAATTTGGTAACGAAGAACGCATAGGAAAACTGGCTACCTTCTTCGCAGCATTGGCAGTATTCATCAGTTGCCTGGGAATATTCGGGTTAGCTTCCTTCACGGCAGAACAACGAACCAAAGAAATAGGAATACGAAAAGTACTAGGTGCATCTGTCACTAACTTATGGCAGATGTTATCGAAAGATTTTGTTGTACTGGTTATTGTTTCTTGTCTTATTTCAATTCCTATCTCTTATTATTTCTTAAGTCAATGGTTATTGAAATATGATTATCGTACAGATATAGCATGGTGGATCTTTGCCGCTGCAGCATTTGGTGCACTCTTCATTACATTAGCAACGGTGAGCTATCAATCTATTAAAGCAGCGATAGCCAATCCAGTAAAGAGTTTACGTACGGAGTAACGCATCATAAATTCTAACGTAACTACTAAAGGCTCCTTACGGGGCTTTTAGTTTTTATAAATTGTTCCAACATGTATTCTTAAGCCTTTGCATATTTCAAAAAGATCTATGAAGTGATAACTCCTACACTCATGTAATATTCTTTAATCTTAACAAAGCAGTTTGTATATTGATATAAAAAAATACTCATGAGCAAGCTTCTACCTATTGGTCGTGTTCTTTACGCCGTTGCTATACTTGGGCTAGGCATACTTTGTATTATAAGCCTGGATTTTATCATTGGCCGTCCGCCCAAATGGGCTGATGGTCTATCCTTAAATCCTGCATTAGCGTACGTTTCAGGTGGAATTATTATCCTTTCATGTCTGGCCATTCTTTTAAATCAAAAAGGATACTTTGCAGCACTTGGCATAGCAGGACTTATCCTGCTTCTGTCTATCAGCAGGCACATACCTAATTTTATGAATGACTGGCTCAACGCTTACAAGAGTATTGCACTGCTCGGTGGAACATTAATCATTGCTGCTTCCTTCGATGATCGTAAGTCAAAACCGCTCATCACCATGGGCAGTATTTTTCTAGCTATCTTCTTCATAGCGTGTGGCTATGCTCACATTAAATTCTACGACTTAGTTAAAGAATTCATTCCGGCATATATTCCTTTCAGAGGCTTCTTCGCATACTTTACAGCAATATGTCTTATTGCCGGTGGCATTGGTATACTTATACCACGCACTCAAAAATTAGCCGCACTACTTTCTGGTATTATGCTCACGGGTTGGTTTCTCATGTTACATATTCCAAGGTTCCTAAATAACATGCAAGACCAAAGCGATAGATTGGGTCTCTGCGAATCACTTGCCTTTGCAGGAATATTTTTTGTTCTTGCCTCCCTGGCAAATAGAAGAAGTTATTATTGAAATATCAGAAGAACCCACTCAATCTTTACAATCCCTTAATCCAGTAACAGGATTGCAACGTGAGTACTTTCCTTTATCAAAGGAGATTTCAAACTTTCCGGTTGGGCTTAATCTTGCTACGTAATAATCTGTGCTTATCAATTGAGCTCCTGATGCTTTTGCTGCTTCCCATCGATCATATGTTTCTGTACGTGCTTCGCGCGTCTCAGCATCTGCGCGTGTACGTACTATGAATCCTTGTTTTACTAGTGAGAGAATCTGATCTTTCTGTTGAAGTGGTTCATTAAGAATAAAGAAAGCCGCATGAGAATCATTTTCAGGAACACTCACAAACATGGGTCTTTCCTTTCCATTGGAATTGTAAGTTGTTATAATTTTTTCCGGAGCATCAAGTATAAACATTATTCTTCCTTTAACTGCGTCCACTGCAGGCCAGCCACCCTGGATGATAGCCTCACGAAGTGTTGCGTGATCTCCTCTTACTTGCAATGGTGTTATTAATTTTTCTACCGGAAAAACTGAAAGCAGTTCAGCGTCAAGGCTATCGAGAACAGGCTCCGTAAATGGCAAAACTTTTGTTGCTCCTGGTTGATTAACGCCAGAGTCTTTTGTGTTTATGGTTATGAGAATTGGCGTGTGATCAGGATGTGCTGCTGACCAATTTTTGATTTCATTCAAACAATTCTTAAACGTGAGGCAACTGCTTTTAAAATCAATGTCAGGCACATGAAGCGTCTTCATGCCAGGCTCAGAAAGAACATGTAACGTGTCGTGTGCAGCGAGCTCTATTCCATTTTGTTTAGCCCAAACAATACCTTGCGGATATTGATATCGACCGCCAGTGGGATCATGTAAAACATCAATCTCTAAACCTCTTAATCCAAGATCAAGTTGCTCAGTCAAGGGCAGATGATAGTATCCTAAAGCGAGAGCATTTGAATCTTTCGCCAACAATAATTTAAATAACGATGAATCAATAGCCTGTTTGTAGCTGTTGTGACTGCCTATCACCTGAAGTTGATTGAGCTTCACCGTTTCTTTTTTCTGATTGCACCCCATCAACACTAGCATGAGGAAAATAGAATATGATTTGATTTTCATGTCTGTTTTTGAAAACATGAAATTATATAAAATCAAATTCAAACTACCGCACTCAGATTAAGTTTAGGTGAAGATTGTTAGACCTTACCAAAGCATTAATCGATTTTAGTAATGGTAAGATTTGAAAAATCTCCACCTGATGTATCGGCAACATAGAATCCAACCAAACCGCTGGTAACATTACCCATCTTTTCAACTACCAGGCTGGGCTCTTTATTTCCATTGATAAAAGTTGATATGGTTGATTTCTCAATAACAATACGAACTCTAACCCATGAGTCTGGCTCAGGTGATGGATCAATAGCGTGTTCAAATTTCGTCGGAAACTTTGCACGCAGTACTCTCCACGTATAATCTGGCAAGGATATGTATTGAATTGAACGGCTCCTCAATGTCTCATCACTCTCTTTGAATTGAAACGGACGAAGATAGATTGCATCAAAGGTGGTGGTGTCTTTGCCATGAAAGGCAATACCAACAAAGCTGTGTTGCTTAATATTTTCTCCCCTTACATCAAACTCAATAATACCGGTTGAAAACTCAATGCCTTTTATCCATGCTATCCCTTCACCATAAGCTTTGCTTAACCTGATGCCTTTATGAGATCTCTCTTTGATGAGACTCATTTCCCTGTTAACTATTTCAATGCCTTTATTTTTAACTTGCTTGTGAAGATTTATAACCCTAACCTCGGGAGTAAAAGATGAAATGGTTAAGAGAGTTAAAAACCCGATGGTAGATAGAATTAATCTTTTCATAGTTCTGATTTTAAAATGGCAGATTGAATTACTCAACCCACTGTTACATGAGATCTGCTATCAGAATTGCAATTACTTTGCCGAAATGAATGTGTGTTTTTAACGATGAATTGAAACCAACGATGACGTAGTCTATTCGGTTGTGAACGTTCTTGTTTCGATTTCGATCATGCCGTTTGATGGCGAGGCATGAATGACAACAGAATATCAATCCTTAAAATACTTCTCGTAATTAGCTTTTGATATGATTCCTATGGGGCCTTCAAGTATTCCACCCATGTGACCCATATCTTCTACCAATATTTCAACGGTATTAATGCCCGATTTTTTTAATACCAATGGGGGTATGTTATACACTCTGAGTTGCCTGTATGAAAAACTGCTCCCAAAAGGTCTATGATCATTTGTGCTTCCAATGAATTGACCATTCAGGTAAATTTTATCGAAGTCATCAATCTTGCCTGCAAGCAACACCAATGGCTCTTTGGTAAAATTGCCAGGAATATTAAATGTTCGCTTATACCAGGCAAATCCGTCATACTTAAGATAACCCTGATGCTCCCACGGACCAGGAACAATGATACTTCCCCATTCATCATTTTTATCAATATGCTCATCGGAACTCGCAGTACGAAAAGACCAGATTCCCTGCAAGTCAATTAATAATCTGTTTTGCTCTGCACGATAAATTCCAAGGTCACCATCAATAATGCCACCACCTAATGTGACATCATATACACGGATGGCAATATTATTTTCTCCTGAATAATTAATAACCTCATATGGTATGGTATAGATTCGCTCACTGTTGTAAGCTGTTTTAAATTTTGGTGGCATAAAACCCGAGAACCCAATGAGCTTACCATTCAGGTATACTTCATCTGTATCATCTATAAAACCAAGATTGAGATAGTAGCCTTCGTTCTTATTCAACTTTCGTCCGTCAAATTTTTTGCGATACCAGGCAAATCCATCATAGCCATTAAACCCTTGATCTTCCCAGGCAGAAGGCGCTTTAATATATTCCCAATTCGAATCATCGTATTCCTGTGAGGACCACAGAGATTTATCACCAATGTGAAATTTCCAGCTGCCTTTAAGATCAATAACCTGTGCAGTAGCTGCAATGGAAGTTAAAAAGAAGATGGCTATTGTAGACCGGGCTATTCTCAAGTTAGTGTTTCTTTATAAACGCTAAAAATACATAATGTTTGAAAAAAAGGTGAATAACCCTGAAGGTTAAATCACCCTTTCCGTTCACCCAGAACTAGTTAGTTTGATGCGGTAACAATTGGCTGCAGATATGTGGTGCGCTCATAGACACACTTAAATGTTGTATTATCATCTGCACCGATAACGCTGTATCTTATGGAACGATTTTCATCCGTTATTTCTATTCTGAATCTTTCTGAGTTGATTCTGCTGACATCATATCGTTTTAAGAAGCCTTTACTGAAGGTTCCCCCTTCTACTTTGTCGTAACCAATTAATCCTTCATCATTAAAAAATTTAACTTCAACGGATTGATCTGTATCGTGCACATATAAAATCTTCAGCAGACCAGGCTGGTTAGAGGGCAAGATTTTTATGGTAGGTATTTCAGATGACTGTGCCTGAACGGAAGTAGAAAGTACTGCGAGCATAACGATTGTAGCGGCGACAATAAATATTTTAGTTTTCATGACTTGATGGTTTTTACTTTTGATTGTAATACAAGTCAATGAACGATAGGTTACAGCAGGAGATGTAACGGCATGGTAAACGTTTGTAACAAATTGTCACAAGACGAAAAAGATTTGAAATCTGGAAGATTTAGGGAATCATTTTATAACCTGCTCCGTGAGCGGTTACAATAATTTTGGGCTGATTAGGATTGGGCTCTACCTTTTGACGCAAGCGTACAATGAAGTTATCAACTGTACGCGTTGTGATCTGTTCGTCATAACCCCATACATGTTCAAGCAAATCATACCGGCTTACAACACGGTTTCTATTCTGATAGAGGTACGCCAGTATTTCAAATTCTTTATGCGAAAGTTTGATGTCCACTCCATCTTCTTTTGTTTGAAAGGCGGAGAAGTCAACTTGCAAACGACCAATGGAAATAAATTTATCAGCAGTCTGAGTTGTTGGCTGGCTTCTGCGCAACATAGCCTTTACACGTGCCAGTAGCTCACGCACGCTAAAGGGTTTCGTTATATAATCGTCAGCACCCAATTCAAGTCCGAGTACTTTATCAATTTCTTCTCCTTTGGCTGTGAGTAAAATTATGGGTGTGCTTATTCCATGAGCTCTTGCTGCCTTGCACACATCAAAGCCAGATAATTTAGGAAGCATTACATCGAGCAAAACCAAATCAAAACTATTTGCTTTTAACTTTGCCAGTCCTGTTTCTCCATCACTCGCGAGGTCAACTGTATAACCTTCCAATTCAAGATTATCTTTCAGGCCTAACTGCATAGCTGGTTCATCTTCAATAATCAGTAGCGTTGCCATGAGTGATAGTGGTTTGTGTGCAATGGAAAATATAGTATAAAGGTTGATCCTTTACCTGATACGCTCGATACCGTTACGCGGCCATGTTGAGCTTCCATCAGTTGTTTTACAAGTGAAAGCCCAAGGCCAGTTCCTCGGCTCTTTGCCAGATCACCAGTAGATACTCTGTAAAACTTATCAAAGATATGCTTTTGATCCATAGAGCTTATACCGATACCACTGTCTTTTACGATAATAAGCCCAAAGCTGTTTTCTGTCTCAAGCATTATTTCAATATGCTTTTTATCAGTACTATATTTTATGGCGTTATCAATCAGGTTTATTAAACATTCCACAAGCGCTTCCCGATCAGCCATTACCATGAAATTAAGCTGATCTTTAAATGTATATGTAAATCCTTTTTGCGTGAGATGGAAATCATACGTATTGAGTATCTTCTTAATTTCGGTATTCACATGCACAGGTTCTATTGTCAGTGCTTTCTTATTAGCTTCTGTCTGACTAAAATTCAAAATCTTATTAACAATACCAGTAAGTCTGTGTGTTTCTTTGCTAATGATGCTGTAGTACTCCTGCTTCTTCTCTTCTGTTTTAACACGACCAAGCTCAAGCGTTTCTGCAAACATACTTATCAAAGCAAGCGGTGTTCTTATTTCATGTGATACATTAGAAACAAAGTCTGCCTTATTTTGTGCAAGCCTTACTTCTTTTTGCACATTGCGAAAAACTAAAATCACGGCCAGGATCAATACAGCATCAAGGGTTATCAATAGATAAAGATTAGTAGTAGTGCGTTCATTGGTAACAGCCTCTAACGATGAACCCATAGTGCGTATACCTAATGTGTAATCAGGAAATAACCAGAAGTCTTTCGTCTGTGCTGCGGCTCCTACTACTGAATTGTCTGATGCCAGGGTTGAGTAAATGGGATTAACTTCTCCTTTCTTAAAGGCCGATAAAATAAATTGATCACGCGCAACAACCTGGAGTCGTGGACCCACCATATCCTGTATAAAAGTTTCGGCATCAATGATCACACCAATTACCTGGAGATGTTCATTCTGATCTTCTCTGATAAAAAGTAATGTCTGTAAAGGCAATTTCTTGGGCCATGAGTTTTGAATCACGTCAATTTTTTGAAAGCCACTTTTTTTGTACGAGATCAGTTTATCAATTTGTGGTCTGCTCTGTTTAAAAGCCGAATCAATGATATTCTTAAAATAAGGTTCAAACTCGTGCAATGAAAAAACAGTACGAACAGGCTTTCCCTGGAGTGTATCGAAAACAATAATATGCGAGATAGAGGAATAGAAATTCAGTAAGGTATTTATTTTCGGAGGCAGGCTATCAGGCTTGTGCTCTTCTTCCAGACCAGCTTCTATTTTTGAAATCCAGCTGTTCAGTACATCATCCGAGTATTGATTTACAGAAAACAAGATCGCCTCAAGCTGTTTGCTGTAAATATCCTGAATCATTTCTTCCTCACGATTCAGGGAAGAAATTTCATAAACAGAAAAAAACAAGGCCGGCAAAAGAAATACGAATGCCAACAATAATCCTATTCGTTGCGTCGATTTCATTCTGATTGGGTTTTAACATCCTTTCAGAGAGCAATCATACGATTATTTTTTAATTATTTATTGCTTCAATAGCTTCGTTAACTCTTCCTTGCTTATTTTAAAGATAGTTCCATGCCTTATTCCGTCAGGAAGTTTGATTTTATCAGAAACATCAACCCACGTTTTAAGATCAGAAGATGACAAGGCACCATATCGATGTTCAGTATATTTATCAAAATACATTAGATACTGATTATCTGTTTTCAATACTGTAGGTCCCTCCGCCCAATACTTGCCAGTAATGGCCGCACCCGCAGGTGAGTATGGCCCTGTGAGTGCTTCACCAAATGCCAGCTTGATATTCTTTTGTGGTGGTTCAGTACTTTCATCTTTGAGAAACATGATAAACTGTTTTCCTTTAGGTATAATAGTCGCATCAATAACATTAAACCCAGGATTGTACAGTAGCCTGGTATCACTAAAGCTTTTAAAATCTTTCGTTGTTACATAATAGATGCGATGATTATAAGAACTCTCCTTTGAAGATTGGGTCTCAGGAAATTTACCCGTAATTGTAGTTGCCCAATAGATCATATACAAATCTGTTGAAGGGTCATAGGTAATTTCCGGAGCCCAGCAATTTCGTGCACCATCTTCTTTCGCCATAACGGGAATGAATTGTTGAGGCGACCATGAAATCAAATCTTTCGAACTGGAGTATCCAATACCTTTATCGGCCCAGCTTACAGTCCACACCATGTGAAACAAACCATCGGCACCACGTATGATGCAAGGGTCGCGCATCAATTTATCGTTACTGACTTCAGGTGTTAAAAAGCTTTGATCTTTCTTTAATGCTTTCCATGTATAACCGTCATTGCTATAAGCCAGGTGAAGACCATCTTCTCCATTGTTTTTAAAATAAGCAAACACAAAAACATCTTCCAGAGATTGAGACATCACGGAGCTGCCAATCATCATCAAGATCAGAAAGGCATACATAAACTTGCGCATCATTAAAGAATTAAATTTTAGATAGACAAATATGCCACCAAAAAATCAGAAGCCAATCATTTCATTCAGACTTGATGAAATCATTTTAAGAAAGTATAGCAAGTGATTTGATGATGCCCATTTCCAGTCCTCTGATTTCGGCAAGTCCACGCAGTCTGCCAACGGCACTATATCCGGGATTAGTTTGTTTGGTCAGATCATCCAACATCTGATGACCATGATCAGGCCGAACAGGAATTGATACTTTACGTTTTTGCATGATGGAAACAATCTCCTTAACTACTGAGAACATATCGGCATCTCCTTCCAGGTGATTCGCTTCATAAAAATCACCCTGAGCGTTTCTTGTGGTATTTCGCAAATGTAAAAAGTTAATTCTATCACTGAATTTCTTTACCATGGCAGGCAAATCATTATCAGGTCGCACACCAAATGAGCCAGTGCAAAAACACAGACCATTATTTAATGATGGAACAGCATCAATCAATTGTTGAAAATCATCAGCTGTACTCACTACCCGAGGCAATCCTAAAATTGGATAAGGTGGATCATCCGGATGAATAACCATTTTTACATTGCACTCATCTGCAACAGGAATTATTTGCTGAAGAAAATAAATTAGGTTCTTACGCAATTGCTCAGCATCTATCAATGCATAGCGGCCAATCACTTCTCTGAATTGATCTAATGAAAAACTCTCTTCGCTTCCGGGCAGGCCTGCTATAATAGTTCGTGTTAACGCATGCTTCTCTTCATCCGTCATTATAAGATTCTTTC
>DATJHZ010000361.1:0-20715 GCA_035493595.1 Cyclobacteriaceae bacterium
CCATAGAAGTCATGAATAGTCTTAGGGGTTTCCATGGCAGTGATAAACGTGCCTTTGGTAAACCAATGTGCAGATACAACCAATACAGCTTTTGGTGTTGGAAGATTCTTACCCATCTCTTTCCAGCGCTGACTGAACTCATTGT
This sequence comes from Cyclobacteriaceae bacterium, assembly GCA_035493595.1. Classification (GTDB taxonomy): domain Bacteria; phylum Bacteroidota; class Bacteroidia; order Cytophagales; family Cyclobacteriaceae; genus DATCRE01. The sequence goes on from DATJHZ010000361.1 coordinate 146, forward strand.
CCTCAATGCCATTCATAGGTGAACCATGACCGACAAAAAGAAGAGGCGATTTAGTTTCTTCTTCCTTTAATGTTGAACTGAATTGATGTAAATCTTTTAACGTATTCATCGTAAATATTCCCAATAGGGTTTGTCTTATAAAATCGCCCCGATTCATGATACTAAGGTAGTTATTAGTCGGTGGTCTATAGTCGATAGTCCATGGAAATTTGCAATGTACCTTTCAATGGACTATCGACTATAGACTGTTGATTATTTTATGCCTTCTTAAACTCGGCTAATATTTCAAACTTCACGTCATCACTTACTACGACTCCACCAGTTTCAGTTAGAGCAGACCATGTTAAGCCAAAATCCTGACGGTTTATTTTTCCAGAGATTTCAAATGCAGCTACATCAAAGCTTCCACCAAAACCTTTTACAGTTCCGTTGTGAACTACATCAAGTTTAACAGGTTTGGTAATTCCTTTTACTGTTAAATTACCATGAAGTTCAAACTCACCACCTGATTTTGAATTTAAAGAAGTAGAAACGAATTCTATTTTAGGGTGATTAGCAACATCGAAGAAATCAGGAGACTTTAAATGTCCGTCGCGATGCTCGTTTTTGGTGTCAATGCTGTTTACGTCAGCTTCAAATGAAATTTTAGCGTCGCTAAAGTCTTCTTTGTTAGTTTCCGCCGAAGCATCATACTGATTGAAGTGACCGGTAACGGTTGAAATTACTAAATGCTTTACTTTGAATTTTACTTCTGAGTGAGCGGTGTCCATTTTCCAGAGTGCCATAGATTTTGTTAGTTTTAGTTTTATTTGTTTTAATGATTGTTGTATCTACAACGATTTGAAACAAAAAGAGTTCCAGGCCCGGTTAAATTTTTTGTTGAACGCTGATTAAAGGCTTGATTTCTGGTTTAAAGGCACAAAACTTGTTTCTTCGTACACCTTATTACCTGTTTTTTACTAAGTTTAGTATATGCGAATATTCGTTGTTTTGGTTTGTTTTATTTCCGTAGTGTCGTCCGCCCAGTCCATTACATCTGCCCAGCAGAAGAAACTTAATGACTGCGTAGCGTACGCCAACCAATCGGCGGAAGAGGTTACGGCCGTGGTAAAAAGCATCATTGATTATTATCCCAACATTCATCAAAAGAGTTCCTACTACAGAATTTCGTACACCTGTCCTGTACAGCTTGACGACTATTATTATAACCAGGCCATAAATAGTGGTAAACTTTTAGGACCAATAGCCGTGAGCCTTAATGAAAAGTTGAAATTGCTCCGCAGTGCTGCCGAAAAAATTGATATAAAATGTAAAGCGCTTGACACCTACCACAAACTTGAAGATTATAAGCAGGATAATTTCGCGAAAGCGGAAACCTTAATACAGGAAATTCAACAATCTGTAAAAGAGTATGGTATCCAACAAAAAAGTTTTGCTGACGAACTCGCCTCGGTTTATAAAAAACTAAACAAGTACACAGAAGCCAATGCCTATTATAAAACTGATTTGATATTTAAGCAGCAGCTTGACCGGGAGCGTGCTTTTTTAGACACCTGGACCTTTAACATCAATGAACAGATTCACAGTGGTTGGTCTGTTGAAACATTAGAGCAAAGCATTCAGGAAACAGATAAGCAAAGCAAATTGCTGGCATCTTTTAATCCCACATTGAAATACCCGGCTTCAAGTATGCTCGGTTCTTTTAAGGAATCATTAGGTTCTATACTTGAATCGAAACGCAGAGGGCTTGATGAGTATAACTTCGAGGCCAAGAAATCAGACAAGCATAGCAACGATGTTTACATGAATCTGATCAACTATTATAATGGTGCGCTGCTTGCCGATTACAATGCGTTTATCGGATTTGCCTCTGCCGATAATTATTATGGAATAAACACGATCAAGTATGTTCCTCTTTTTGAAATCAGAACGAAAGAAGAATCTGTTGATGTTTCGGTGAAACCATTTCAGGATATAACAAGATCTGATTTGATAGTAACACCACAGAAGACATCACTTACCAAAACTACCTTTGCATCACTAAATCTGTATGTTGATTTTATTAATGAAGGATTGCGCCAAGTTGATTACCTGCAACAAAACTTGCGCAATCTTAACTCAAGCGCTAAGTATTATAAAGATTTAACTTCTTATAAAGGTAAGGGAGGTTTGCAATATGATTATGATAACTTTCAACTTCCATTGTCGCTATTTCAGCAAGCCATAGGAGAGAGCACTAACATTCCGGTAGCCTATCGTAAATCATTAACAGATCAGGCAGGAGTTTTACTTGCTATTTTAAAAGAGATGGATCAATGGAGCGCATCACTTGAAATAGAAACTAAAGAGAAGCGATATGAAAAAGATAATCTGAAGAAACTCTTTGAAGCATTAGAAAGAAATAAAGTTTTGTTCCAGGCTTTCGATACAAAGAAGGAACAACTCTATAATGATGTAAGACGAGTGTATGAATCTTACCCTGTGAGCGATCCTGCAAACTCATGGTCTGTTTCTGGTAAGGCATTACAAAAATTGATTGATCTTGATCATGATGGACTTTTCAAAGCCAAGGCTTACTACAATGGTGATGCATCTGTAAAAATCTCCACAGCAGATATTGATGAAACACTTCGCAATGTCATAGCCAATGAATACACCAACTTAAAAGGTATTGAGAAGATTGGCCGTAATAATGGTAATTGCCCTTATACGCCGTATGAAGATTTGCCCATGTCATCGAAGACACTGAGCGAGAAGTTAAATAAATTAAAACCTGCTACCGCTTCTTATGGTTACAGCCACCCTTATCATGAAATGGTATATCAGTACAATGATGCTGTTGATGATCTTAACAAGTTCAGTGAACTTTCTAAAACAATACTTCTACTAAAGAGCATTAAGCAACCTGAATTGTTTGAAGTTACTTATGAAGAAAAGAAGAAAGATAACCCAACCCAATCTGATATTGCAAAACAAGAAAACGCAATTCCACCAGTTGCTGCTGGAGTGACACCTGAAAAGAAAGGCAATGAAATTTCTGATGTTAATGCTGCACGTAATTCAAACAATGTCAGCGCTAACAACACAAAAGTTCTTCATGATACTGTCTACATCGAAAAGCGTGACACTATTTATATAGGTGAGCCGGGAGAAGATCTTCATTCCATGGAAGGCTATGCATCTAATAATATGATTCTGTTGCTGGATGTGTCAGGTTCTATGAATGCACCAGAAAAACTTCCTCTTCTAAAAACTTCAGTGCTGAATCTGTTGAAGATGATGCGTTCTGAAGACGAGGTTTCTATCATTACCTATTCAGGCAAAGCGAATGTGTTGTTAAAACCTACTTCCTTCAAAGACGAAGAGCAGATCAAAAAAGTTATAGAGAAGTTAAAATCACAAGGCAAGACGGATGGCAATGCTGGTCTTAAAATGGCTTATAAAGTTGCCGATGAGAATTATATCCGCGGAGGTAACAACCGTATTATTCTGGCTACGGATGGTGAGTTTCCTATCAGTGCTGAGACCCTGGCGTTGGTTGAGAAGTTTTCAAAAGAAGATATCTTTATCTCTGTCTTTAACTTTGGCAAGAGCAATACTTCTGGCAAGTCTCTGGAAAAACTTGCAGCTACAGGCAAGGGTAATTATGAATACATAACCCAGGGCAACGTTGAATTGAAGCTAATTCGCGAGGTTAAAGCCAAACGGAAGAAATAATCATAAAAAGTTTAAGAGCAGTCTGTAACATCCACTACCTAACGTCGTCTCATTATTGAAACGAACAACATGAACTTAGAAGCTTTTCAAAACCGGGTAATGCCTTCTAAAAATAAGCTTTATCGCTTTGCCTTAAGATTTTTAGGCAATGAGGATGAAGCCAAAGATGTGGTACAAGAAGTACTGATCCGGGTCTGGAAAGGGCGTGAGCAAATGAATGAGATTCAAAACTGGGAGGCCTGGTGCATGCGCATCACCAAAAACCTTTCGCTTGATCGCATTCGTTCCTTAAGTCGTAAAACAACCCAACCACTAGAAGAAGCTTACGAAGTTCGTCAGCATGAACCAACGCCGTATGAGACCACCGAATTACAGGAAAGTATGCAAAGCATAGGAAACCTGATTGCGGCCTTGCCTGAAAAGCAACGCCAGGTAATTCACCTTCGCGATGTTGAAGGTTACAGTTACAACGAGATATGCGAAATTCTGGAACTGGACATGAACCAGGTGAAAGTAAATTTATTCCGTGCCCGAAATGCCGTGCGTGAAAAACTGATGAAGATTAATGCTTATGGACTCTAAACGAATAGAAGAATTACTGGCCCGTTATTGGGAATGCGAGACCAGTCTTGAAGAGGAACAACAGCTTCATCAATACTTTCAGCAGAAAGATATTCCGGAGCAATGGAAAGAAACTGCTGCCTTGTTTAAATACTTCCAACAGCAGAAAAAAAAATCCATCACTGATGTATCTTTTGATGATCAGGTGCTTGCTTCTGTTCCTAAAGCAAAGGGTAAAACTATTTCGTTCTTCTATAACACAATGCGCATTGCAGCTGGTGTAGCAGTGTTGATGGTTGCGATCTGGTTTATTCGTAAAGAGGTTCGTAGTACAAATCCTCCCGAAACAGTTGATACCTACGAAGACCCTAAACTGGCATTTGAGGAAACAAAGAAAGCGTTAATGATGATCTCGAAAAGTTTTGGCAAAGCCGAAGAGCAGGCTAAAAAAATAAACCTCTTCAACGAAGCACAAGATGAAATCAGGAAGAAAGAGAAAAGCACAAAAATGTAAATGAAGTTTTAGTTAAGGTGAATGTAAAATAACAACGATATGAAAAAGATAATAATGATTGTGATGTTGATGGGGGTAATTGTTGGAGCTAATGCACAAGATGCCATCACGAAATTTTTTAGCAAATACCAGAATGACGAATCTTTTAGCCAGGTAACAGTGTCGAGCAAGATGTTTAGTCTGTTTACAAACATGGATGCCGAAACGGCCGAGGATAAAGAGGTACTTGAGGCCATCAGTAAATTGAAAGGACTACGCATTCTGGCGAAGGAAGACGCAAGAAACTCACGTGAGTTATATGCAGAAGCTTTCAAGTTGATTCCTGTAAAAGACTACGAAGAATTATTGTCTGTGCGCGACAAGGATAAAGACATGAAGTTTTTAATTAAAGAAAGCGGTGGAAAAATTTCAGAACTTTTAATGATCATGGGCGGTACAACAAACTTCATGGTGATGAGCCTCTACGGCGAAATTGACTTAAAACAGATTTCGCACATTGGCAAGAAGATGAATGTTGAAGGACTTGAGAATTTGCAGAAGCTTGATAAAAAGCCAGCACCTACTACAGGTAAATAAATTCCTACAACCACAAGCACATCGTAACGTTAAAAATACGTGAGCTTGTGGTTCTTTTTTTATAACAACAATCGATTCTGTTTCAACTGCATTTATAGAGTAACAATATGAAAATCCATTTCACCAAAATAGTTGTTGTGCTTCTGCTTGTCTTGATTAGCTCATCAAGCTTTGGGCAGAGTAAAACAACGGAAGCATTGAGTAAGAAATACACAGATGCTATGGCTTTCTTCTTCTACAACAATACGCTTCGAATGCTTAACCAGAAGGATGACAAAGGCTTTGATGAACTCATTAAGGATATTGAGAAGATGAAGCTTCTCATGATCAAAAAAGCAAAAGATTTTAACTATAAGAAAATAACAAGCGACTACAAAGCGGAGGCGTTTGAAGAGATTATCACCAGCCGTTATCAGGGAAAGAATTTCGATGTATATTTAAAAGAAAGTGATGGCAAAACAAAAGGTATGATTGTTTTGGTAAACGATTCAGCCAGTTTATACGTATTGGATATTGTTGGAAGAATAGCACTCGATAAAGTTACTCAGCTATACAAGACTATTGATGAAAGCTCTGACATTACTAACAAGATCAAAGCTTTCTCCAACGATGGTCACGACGATAATAAAGATCACCACACAAAAGCCAAGATTAATTAATGGCAATTGATGTAAATCATTTTTAATTAAATAAGCTGCAGTTGGAAAACGTACTCTCCATTAAAAATCTTACCAAGAATTTCGGCAGACTATGCGCCGTCAATCAGATTAGTCTTGAAGTAAAAGCAGGACAAGTGTTTGGAATGCTAGGCCCCAATGGTAGTGGCAAAACCACAACGCTAGGTATGCTGATGGGTGTAGTGAATCCTACCGGTGGTGAATACTCATGGTTTGGTGAAGCTCCATCTAACATGGTTCGCAAAAAGATTGGTGCCGTGTTAGAGCATCCCATTTTTTATCCTTACCTCAGCGGACAAAAGAATCTGGAGTTGAATGCCATGATCAAGGAATGTCCTCCGGAAAATATTCCTAACGTATTAGATCTCGTTGAACTTTCAGACCGCAAAGACGATAAGTATAAAACCTATTCGTTAGGTATGAAGCAACGTTTGGCTATTGCTTCAGCACTCTTGAATGAACCAACAGTTCTGATCTTAGATGAACCAACCAACGGCTTAGATCCTCAGGGTATTGCTGAGATTCGTGAGCTGATTAAGAAGATTGCATCGCGTGGTAAAACCATAATTCTTGCCAGTCATTTATTAGATGAAGTTCAGAAAGTATGCACACACTTTGCTGTGCTGAAGAAGGGAAATCTTGTTCATGTTGGTAGAGTTGATGATGTTGGTCGTGGTGCTGAGTTAGTAGAGATCAGCGCCGATGTTGATAATCTAAATGAGATACTTTTGCAATACACAGGAACTGCTTCCATACAGCGCGAGAATGGTTTCTATGAAGTAACGTTGCGTGATGGCTTTCACGGCAAAGATGTCAATCGTTTTTTATTCGACAAAGGTGTTACGGCATCACATCTTGTAACCCGCAAGAAGAGTCTTGAAAAACAATTCCTCGAAATACTTGCTGGTTCCTGATCAATCGTACTTCGTCCATCGTAAATAGTCTTGAAATGCTTCACCTCCTCAAAATAGATCTTAAGAAAATGACCAGCTACCGCACCTTCTGGGTAGTGTGTGGATTATATTTTATTACACTTGGTTTTGCAACAGCCAGTGGCATGGAATTTTTAAAGTGGCTGGCCAACACCTTTGCAGATTTTGGTTCAGAGCTTAACATAAACAGAATACCACTGTATCATTTTCCAGATGTATGGTTAAACCTGATCTGGTTTAGTGGATTGCTTAAAATAGTTTTAGCGATTATGGTCGTGATTTCCGTTACCAACGAATTTTCATACCGCACACTACGCCAGAATATTATTGATGGATTAAGTCGCTTTGAATTTTTGTTATCGAAGATCCTTACCAATGTATTGCTCAGTTTAATGAGTGTAGTGATGATCTTCGTGATCGGGTTAGTAACCGGAATGATTTACAGTCCTTCCATTGAATTCGATAAGATCATTACCGATCTTGAATTCTTTCCAGCGTACTTTCTTGAAATCTTTTTCTTTCTTTCTTATGCGTTGATGTTGAGCATTCTTATTCAGCGTTCTGGACTTACTATCATTTTACTTTTGTTGTCGCAAATGATAGAAGCCATCATCACATCAAACATTGATGATGAACTTCCCTGGATAATTCCTTTCTTCCCTATGAGATCAATCTGGAACCTGATAAGATTACCATATTCGAGATACGCTTTCCAGGAGATTCAGGACTATGTAGATCTTGGTTCTGCGGCTATCGTAATAGTCTGGACCTTTCTGTTTAACTACTTCAGTTATCTGAAATTAAAGAAGTCGGATATTTAGAAATCATGCACTTTACTTTCATTGGTTCATAACCGAGTCAAAGAGCCAATATTTTTTAAGATTTTTTCAACTCATGAAATCAAAATCATGAATAATGTGTTTATACTCGTTGCACAATAAAGCAAAGTTTAAAACGCATGAGTAAAGTATGGTTAATAACGGGTTGCTCTACCGGCTTTGGCCGTGAGCTAGCCACATTAGTTTTAAAGTCAGGTTACAAGGCAGGTGTTGCTGCCCGCAAGACAGACGATGTAAAAGACATTGTACAATCCTATCCCGATCAGGCTCTCGCATTAAAGCTTGATGTTACAAAGCCAGATGAAATTCAAACTGCAGTTGAACAGGTTAAACAAAAATTTGGTCGTATAGATGTACTGGTTAACAATGCCGGTATCGGATACTTTGGTGCCATTGAAGAAAGTGAAGAAGTTGAAGTGAGAAGAATGTTTGAGATCAATTTCTTTGGCTTGGCAAATGTAACGAAGGCCGTGCTTCCCATCATGCGTGCGCAACGGAGTGGACATGTTGTTAACATCGCTTCTATCGGTGGACTTGTTGCTTTTCCTGCCGTAGGGTTTTATAACGCAACCAAGTTTGCTGTTGACGGATATTCAGAAGCACTTGCCAAAGAGACAGCACACTTAGGTATTAAAGTAACAGTGATCGCTCCAAGTGGTTTTCGTACAGATTGGGCAGGACGCTCCGCGAATAATAGTCCTGTTGTTATAGAAGATTATGCTCAAACAGCTGGTGCTAACAAAAACAATATCCGTGGTTATAGTGGCAAACAACCTGGCGATCCAAAGCGTGCAGCAGAAGCCATTGTTAAAGCTGTTGAATCAGCAAATCCTCCTATGCGATTGTTACTGGGAGTAGCAGCCTTAAAAGGTGCTCGCAACAAACTGGAACAGCTTAAAAAAGATTTTGATACTTGGGAGGAAACAACGGTAGGAGCGGACTTTCCTGCGTAAGGATTTTGAATTTCAAGTTTCAGATTTCAAGTTTCAGATTCTTGAAAACCACCAGGTTCATTTAGATTAATTAATTTTGTGATTGTATTGTGTCCCACTAATTTGGACACGATACACAAAACTTAATCCGTGCGATTATCTGAAATCTGAAACTTGAAATCTGAAATAACTTATTTCAAATACTTAGAAAACCTCTTCGACTCCTCATCGTATCCCTGCATTTTATAGAACTCATGTGTGCGTAGCCTCCTCATGTTGCTAGTCACCTCCATTTTTGTGCAACCTTCACTTCTGAAAACACGCTCAGTTTCGGCAAGCAGTAACTGCCCTATACCTTGTGAACGAAATTGCTCTTCAACACAGAATGCCGCAATGCGACCAAGTTTACCTGCCGAATGAAATAGATCAAACCAGTGAAGTGAGATAAATCCAACAACTTTCGAATCAACTTCTGCTACCAAAAGTTTATAATCTCCTTTTTGGTAGTGCTCCATTTTTGCATGAAGCTCTTCCATGTTTAATGAAGTATATCCCAGTTGAGAAACAAGCTCTTTGATACTCATTACATCTTTACCAGTTGCCTCACGAATGACCATAAATGAAGTTACCAGAAACAATCCACCGTTGCTATAAATCAGGAAATTACTTTTTACAAATTTGAGTACTTTCAAATATAAATCAAACCTACTACTATGAGCCATTACTCCCGCCGTGAATTCATATCTAAAATTGGGCTTGGTGCCGCCATGCTTTCGTTGCCACTAGACTTGATGGCCAGACGTTTTGATGGAAAGAAATTAGGCGTAGCCTTAGTCGGACTTGGCTATTACAGTGAGTTCCTACTGGCGCCTGCATTACAACAAGCAACTAACTGTTACCTTGCTGGCATTGTAACCGGTACGCCAGAGAAAGCTGTGCGCTGGAAAAAACAATTTAACATTCCTGACGCCAATGCTTATACATATCAGACCTTCGATCGTATAGCTGATAATAAAGACATCGATATAATTTATGTAGTGCTTCCAAACTCCATGCACCACGAGTATGTTATTCGTGCAGCGAAAGCTGGCAAGCATGTTATTTGTGAAAAGCCAATGGCAGTCTCATCAAAAGAATGCCAGGAGATGATTGATGCCTGTAAGAAAGCAAAAGTAAAATTATCCATTGGCTACAGGCTTCACTTTGAACCTCACACCAAAGAAGTAATGCGCATTGCTAATCAAAAAGTATTTGGGCAGATTAAAACAGTGGAGACTTCCATGGGTTTCAAAATAGGAGATCCTACGCAGTGGCGCTTAAAGAAAGCGTTAGCTGGCGGTGGCGCCATGATGGATGTTGGCATCTATGCAATACAGGGTGCACGCTATTCTACAGGCTCGGAACCTATATCAGTAACGGCGCAAGAGTATAAAACAGATCCGGTTAAATTTAAAGAAGTAGATGAGACAATTTTCTGGCAGATGGAATTTCCAACAGGAGCTGTTTCGTCATCCGTCACCACGTATGCAAGTTCAACAGAACGATTATTTGCATCAGCGGAAAATGGCTGGATAGAGTTGAGACCAGCCTTTGGCTATGGTCCTATTAAAGGAAGAACAAGCGAAGGGGAACTGAATTTTCCGCACGTTATCCACCAGACTTTGCAAATGGAAGACTTTGCAGCCTGTATACTTGAAAACAGAGAAACAACTGTTGGTGGTGAAGAAGGTTTACGTGATATGAAGATCATCGAAGCCATTTACAAATCAATTGAAACTGGTAAGAAGGTGAAGTTAACATGAACTTAAAATAGAAGAGCACCAACCATCTTCATCGTTAATGTGTCTAATTCAGAACAAAGCCCAAACACAACTTACCGATGAAAACAATATACTTCTTGTCACTACTAGTTGTAGGGATGCTAATCGCTGCATGCGATTCATCTAATTACGATTCCAAGCCTGATTATGAGGCGCAGTCCGATAGTTATTTACCACTGCAAGTAGGGAACTACTGGAATTTTGTACCGACCGGTGTATTAAGTTCTGACTATAACGTGCACAGAGAAATTACAGGCAAGGCAACGTTACAAGGGCATGAGTATTATTTGCTTGTGTCGACTTCAAGCGGTAATGATTATAAGGATAGTCTTTATCTACGTGTTGATAATAATGGCTACGTCTATTCACGAAGACCCAACAGTACGTGGGAAGATAATTACTTTCGCCTGAAGGGTGACGATGGAGATTCGTGGACATATGCAATTGATGATCACGACAAGGTTACTATAACCTTAAGTAATGTTGATGTTGAAATAGACAATACAACAATTAAGGCGTGCAAAGCCTACTACTACAATGTCGACAATTGGGCCGATGAAGAATATACCCGCACGTTAGCCAAGGGTATTGGCTTTGTAAAAGAGTATAGTAATGCCTGGGGCATGGGTGAAATTCTGAAGTCAGCCAGAATTAATGGCACTAAGATTGAGTTTTAAAAATAAGCCAAAACATTACGAAGGAGCCTTGCCATGTGCAGGGCTTTTTATATTGAATATTTTTGGCCAATCGGCATAATCAGACGCAACTCGTTGGCAAATCCAGATTACTGCAAACGTTATATATGTTAATATTCGTGTTTACATTACACTAAACAACGTAGATAACTGTATACCCGTTATCTTTGTAGCATTAAAATAGATAATAACATGATTGATGTTCAAATCCTTGGTTTGGTTGCCGGTGCTTGTACTACCGTAGCTTTTTTGCCCCAGGTGGTGAAGACATGGAAAAGTCGCTCGGCGAAGGATCTATCGCTGGGTATGTTTTCTTTCTTTTGCTTTGGTGTACTTCTCTGGCTTGTTTACGGTATTATGAAAATGGACATACCTGTAATAGCAGCCAATTTAGTTACACTCATGCTGGCTTCAACGCTGCTGTTCTTTAAACTAAGATTTAGAGATTAACAGTATCAGATCTTAATGTGCGACCAGTTCTCGCCCGATTTAATTCTGAAGATCTGCATATCCGAAACCTTAAACTTCTTGGCCAGCGATTTTAACGTAGGCTGCTTCTTTGATTTAAATAATCTGGTTTTGATATCGCGTACCTGATCGGCAGTAAGGATATGACCTTTGCCTGATTTACGGCGGTTGATAACAGCAGGATCAGACTTCAGGTGCTTGCTTAGTTCTTCAAGCGTTACCCACTTCAGATTTTTGCTGGCGTTGTTCTCCTTTACATGATCGACATGGATAACATATTTGTGCTTGGCACTTGGCTTGTTAACGAAGTGAGTAGCCAGCAACCGATGCATTAGAAAGGTTACATTCTTTTCACCTTTGCGAATACTTAATGCCGGATACTTCTGTACCAGACTTTGCTTTAACAGATAGCCTGTTTCTATTTCATCGGTAAAGCTAACGGCCCGCCCTTCGCTACTGATAGCATAGCGTTGACCGGCTTTGCCTTTGTAGCTTTTAAGAACAATCCATTTTTCCCTGGGGAGGAACTTTATTTTTTTGGAGGTTGCTTTGGATACCATAGCGTTTTGTTTTAATTGATATTATTAAAGTTAATAAAAATCAAGCAAACTCTTTTTTTACTACCAATAACAGGAAATCCTTGTCTATAGGAAGATACCCCTGTTCATAGCAATAAAAGTATAACGACCCCTCTTTCGTAGTATAGGTGCTCGTAAAATAGCTAAAATCAAAGCCTTTTGCTTTTAGCTTCATACGGCTGGCTTTACTCTTCCCATCCGGATTAAGTTCCATTAATATACGTCTGTTCTTTCGTAAAACATTATTTACGTTGCGCACATAGGCTGTTTCATCACTATTCAACTTGTTATTATAGGCTGTTCTACATTGATCAGAGCAATATTTTTTGTCAATACGTCCTTTGAACTCAGCGCCACATTCTATACATGATTTACTTTCAAGCGGGGGCATATAACTATCCGTTTGTAATCGTTTACAAACGAATATAAACGAAAGTAACCGTTTTTCATACGATTAAGGCTATTTTCCTCACCCACCTTTGTATCGTCAGTTGCAGGGAGCATCTGATTTAAAATATAAAAACCCATTAAAATTTAAACACTATGTCAAACTTAAGAAACAGCGTACAACTCATCGGTCGGTTAGGTAAAGATCCAGAAGTAAGAACATTCGACAGCGGAAAGAAACAAGTGTCATGCACCATAGCTACGAGCGATACCTATAAGAATCAGAAAGGTGAAAGAGTAGAAGATACACAATGGCATAATCTGGTAGTATGGGGACCTCTTGCAGATGTATTTGAGAAGTATGTTAAAAAAGGTAACGAGATAGCCGTTCAAGGCAAACTTATACACAGATCATATGAAACCTCTGGTGGCGAGAAGCGCTACATCACCGAGATCAACGTGAACGAAATGGAGATGCTCGGCCCCAAAAAATAAAACACTGTTTTGCCATAGCAGGTTTGAGCCTGGACTAGTTAATAGTTCAGGCTTTTTTTATTCATTGCTCAATAGTCATTAATCAAGCGAGTATGCGTTAAACCAATGGCTAATTTCTATCGACTAATGACGATCTGATTTGTAAATCTTTTACGCTTTATAAACAATTGGTGATTTTCCAGTCCATCGTTTAAAAGCTCGTGAAAATGCGCTGAGCTCATTGTAGCCAAGCATATTTGAAATTTCTTTCACCTGGTATTTTCCTGATTGTAGATAATGTTCTGCCAAAGATTTTCTCACGGAGTCTGCCACTTGCTGATAAGTAACACCTTCGTCACTGAGCTTGCGCTGTAAACTGCGTGCACTTACATTGAAGTTAGCAGCCACTTCATCCAATGAGAGAATTCCCAGGTATGCATTGGCAGCCAGATATTGTTTCATGCGGGTTTGCAATGTCTGGCTTGGTTTAAGTTCTATCTTTTCAGACTTTACTTTTTGAAGCAGACTATTTTGTAATTCATAATTGGCAGTAAGAATAGGCTCGTTCCAATACTCAATTGGAAATTCAAGTGAGCATTCATTAGCTTTCTTTGCAGGTCTGCACCGCAGAACTCTTTCATATTCTGCCAGCTTTTCTGCATCAACAGAAAGTTTTACTGCACTGGGTTTTATTTTTTCAAGCAGCAATCCATCCAGTTCATGAATTACAAACACCATAAGTAAATCTCTCATTTGCAGAAAGGAGAACGATGGATCTTTTACTTCATCCACGATTTTAAAGAGCACAGTGAAAGTTTGTTTTGTTTGTTTTATTTCCATCCTGAAATGATCGGATACCAGATGGATCAATGCCGTGGCTTGTGTTAAAGCCTCACCCACTGTACTGCTGGATTTGATAATCTCCCCGACAATACCAAGTGCTGCAAGTTGTAATGATTCACCAAAGTGCAAGCCAAGCAGTGAGTCATTACAAAGGTGACTGGCGTTGAGCCAGAGGTCTGCCATTTGCTTTTCTGTAACGGCCGCATGAGTTCCAGCCTTAAGCGCTTTCAAATCAATGTTTGAAAGTTCACACAATTGTTTTACAGAGATATCACGTTGCGCGGCGTACGCCAGCATACTCAACACGAAACGGTTCTTTTGATTTTCCATGATTCAAAAATAGTAACATGTTATAATCATTCACTGTCCAAAAATCATTTTGTCGTGAAAAGGTAATGCATTGACGGGTAAAGGTAAGCGCCGGGTGACGTCTGGAAAATACTTTTGTGTCATAACAAAAACAAAATTTCAAATTTATGATGCCATTAAAAAATGTATTGATCGTAAATGGAGTGAGCTCCGGCGCAACAGGTATAGGTCTTGTTGCTTTTGCACAACTGGCTGCTAAACTCTTTGATGTGTCACAGACATCTGTGTTTGCAGGTACCGGAATTTTTCTGCTTGTCTTTGCTGCTGTTGTTCTCTTCGAAGCATTCAGAGATTCAATCCGAATGAGACAAGTTCAAATCATCATTGCGTTGGATGTGCTTTGGGTTATAGCCAGCGTGCTTGTTGTATTGCTGATGCTTAGCAAAATATCAGCAATAGGAAATCTGTTAATCATAGCTGTTGCATTGTGGGTAGCAATGATGGCCTTTCTCCAGGTTAAAGGACTAAAACAAATAAGTATCTAATCAATAAGAATATGAAAAACATAATAATAATCTTCATTGCCATGGTAAGTGCTACTACCATAACGATTGCTCAACCTTCAGAAAAAGCTGAAGCAGTTGTAAACATAGATCCGTCTTCTGTTGTGAAAGACTTCTTCAATGCATTTCGGGAGAAGAATCGTGAAAAGGTTGCGTCTTTACTCCACCCTGAAGTTGTGTGGATACAACCTGGAAACAATCAGTTATCAGGTGTGAAAAAATCCAGAGAGGAAGTCATGCAAATGGGAAAACAAATGGGTGAGCGCTCAGCGAAAACAATAACGCTTGCAGAAATTAAATTTCTCAGCGCTACGGGCAACAGTGTGGCATGCCTTCTCCGTTGGAAAGCTGCACAACCAACCGGTGTTGTGTTGGATGTAGAGAACATTGATGTTTATACCATTGAGAATGGAAAGATTGTGAACGTAAAAGTTTACTCAGCCGATCTTGAACAGGAAGATAAATTTTGGGGCAGGTGATTTAGTTTCGATTACTAACATTCTCACTTAAAATAAATAACCGCGCGTTCTGATGGCAGAGACGCGCGGTTAAAGTTTAAGAGTAATTAATGAATAATAATCAACTTCTTAATCTCAGTATGTTTGCCTGAGGTTAGTCTGTATAAATAAAGTCCGGGTTTGAAAGATAAAGTGTTTACTTCGTAAGTATGTGTTCCGGTTTCGGCATGCCCATGATGCAATCCACTAACTTCAACTCCCTGATCGTTGAATAACTTCAGACTAATGAACGAATCATTAGGCAAAGTAAATCTCACCATTGAAGTACCCGATGCCGGATTAGGATAATGTTCCAGCGAAAACAAATTGGGATCATCTGTTGATGAAACATTTTCTGACTGTGCAATTCTTCCTGATGGTAATGTACTACTCCATGTGCCATTGCTATACCAGCCTTCATTGCAACGATATAGATCTGCTGTTTGTGTAGCACCATTGTTACTGAAGATTACATTGGCACAGGTTGCGTTAGGAATTGTGTAAACATACCAGCCATTTCCTTCTGATGTCATGGTAACACCTGGCCATGTAGTTGTAGAAGCTGTTGGTGTTACATTCCAGTAATATAACTTAGGAGTAGCCCATGTTGTGTTCAGGTGAAGTTTCAGTCCTGTTGATACTGTTGGATCTGAATTGTACCATGTTCCACTATCATACCAGCCTTCGTTACAACGATTAAGATCTGCTGTTTGTGAAGCCCCATTATTGCTGAAGATTATATTAGAACATGTTGCACCGTTAGGAATAGTATAAACATACCAACCGTTTCCTTCTGATGTCATCGTTACCCCAGGCCATGTTGTAGTAGCGGCACCAGGTGTTGCATTCCAATAATAAATTTTAGGAGTCGCCCAGGTAGTTTTTAAATGAATCTTTAAACCTGTTGTGGCTGATAATGTATAGGTGTGCGATTGTAAAGCCGATCCTAAGGAAGCATTATCAACTGCATAAACTTTTAATGTTGTCGTGGCACTAAAGGAAAGTGTTTTACTTCCGGCGGCACTGGCCGATGATGTTGTTGGTGTACTGCCATCAGTAGTATAGTAAAGTGTTGGCGTTGCACCGCTATCATCTGTAGCGCTAATCGTAACCGATACTGTTGATGTAAACGAATATGGACCTGCAGGAGTGACCGTAACTACCGGTGCGGCATTTGTTGTTACTTCCGGATTGGAATCATACCATACGCCATCTTTATACCAGCCTGTGGTACTTCTTGTGAGGTCTGCAGTTTTGTTTGTAGTTGATCCGTTATCATTAAAAATTAAACTCGTACTTGTAACATTTGTGAATGTGTAAGTATACCAGCCACTGGCAGTAGCGTTAGCGCTCGCATCAACACCAGGCCATGATACTGTTGATAAACTTGTTGATGGAACAACATTCCAGTAATAGATTTTTACTGCACCTGTTGACCATGTACTCGGTTTTTTAAAATTCACTGTAAAGGAAGGGAGTGTTCCAAAAGTGTAAGCATTGCTTGCTACTGTTGATTGTAAATTTTGAGAATCAACAGCCAGTGCTTTCACAGTGCTGTTTGTACTAAGTGTAAAAGGTGTGCTATACAAAGCACTGCTGGTTGTCGGTGTACTTCCGTCTGTAGTGTAATAGATTTTAATGGGTGTGTTTGAACCCGTTGCTGAGAGTGTTACCTGTATGGCGCTTGCATAATTTCCAGCATCTGGACTTATACTCGCTACCGGGTTTGAACCTCCTGCACTTCCACTTTGAAAATATCCAACACCATTGCCACCAATTATACCGGGACCATTCAATACATATAGACCAGCTGATGCCGGTTGTACGGTAAACGATAAATTACCATTGCTCACCACAACTGCATTACCAGTAACAGCATCTCTGTATGTTCCATTCGTTAGTCCGGTGAAATTGAAAGTAACGACGCCATCTTTAGCAAGACCCACAGCGACTTCACTCGTTCCTGATTTTCGAATATAGCCAACGCCATTACCATCGCTTGTTCCTGCCCAGGTCCATGTTCCATTCTGTAATGCAGGAATTGCTTTGCGCATAGCGTTAAGCTTTTTGATGTGCTGATAGATTTTATGATTAGGCGCATTGGTAAATTCAGCACCATAATATGCGCGACCCGTTACATCAAGTGACTGACTAATACCGGAGGCATCATGAATATCAGTATAAACACCTTTCTTGAATTGAACTTCAGTGCCATAATACACTACAGGAATACCACGCCATGTAAACATGAAGTTCATACAGGCTGCAAGATTTTCAGGTGTACCACCATAGCGTTGGTTCCAATCGTTGTTAGGTCCAAAGTCGTGATTATCGAGCCAGGTAAGATTTGTTGATGGATCGCTGTAGAGATTATCATAACGAGCAGCAGCTGTTACATTAGAAAAACTCTGACCTTCTTGAAATACATTGTGAAAGGTTGCTTCAGCATAAAAATCAAGTACAGCCATTCCTGAGTTTGCAGAAGAACCAACAGCACCGCGCCATGTATACCAATGTGGATTGATTTCTTCAACCGGATGAAGTTCAAATCTTTTCTGAGCAACTTCAGCAAAAACAAATAGATTAGGGTTAACAGCTTTAAACTTGTCGAGAAAATAAAGTGCATCAGCTCTATCCATGTGCTTCATGGTATCCCAGCGAAAAGCATCAACACCCATGTTGATGAATGTTGTATAGGCAGCAACAAGATAATCTCTCAGCACCTGGCTCCCAGTATTCAGATCAGGACAATCGCCTGCAATAGCGCGATTATATAAATTCTCAGTGTCATCCCATCCCTGAACAAATCCATTACCAGAATGATGAAACCAGTTGATGTCAGATGTGTTCACAAATGATTCAGTACATGGCCAGTTGAAAGCAGCAAGGTTTGAATTGTATGGTGCAGGCAACTTGGCAAGATTTGCACGGCTCCAGATTTTTCCATCAACTGGATTTGGAGTTATGCCATCATATTGCC
This sequence comes from Cyclobacteriaceae bacterium, assembly GCA_035493595.1. Lineage (GTDB taxonomy): Bacteria > Bacteroidota > Bacteroidia > Cytophagales > Cyclobacteriaceae > DATCRE01. The sequence goes on from DATJHZ010000361.1 coordinate 18,508, forward strand.
AGTTTGGATTGTCAGCTGCATACCAGGCTTGTGTTGGATCAGTGTTATATTTCAACTCGGCCTGTCCTTTAATACCAAAGCGACCAGAATGATTTGTAACAATATCTAATACAATCTTCATTCCGCGTGCGTGAACTTCATTGATTAGATCCTGAAACGTTGCACCGGGAGATTCAAGTCGTGGATCTACTTTGGTAAAATCCCATGCATGATAGCCATGATAGTCAAGCGGGCCTCTGTTCTGAACGATAGGAGTGATCCATATCGCGGTGAAGCCAAGATCTTTGATGTAATCCAGTTTCTGAATAAGGCCTTTAAAATCACCACGCCATGGTACATCGTTAGGATCGGTGATAGCAGGACTGTTTGGTCCGTAAGAACACCATTCATTAGGACGATTGTTTGTTGGATCACCATCAAAGAATCGTGTTGGGAGAAGGAAGTAAATTGTTTCCTTTCGAAAATCAACTTGTGCCGTAGCAAGTTGAATCTGCAGCAACATGAACATCATGAGGCAGAAGAGCATTGTTTGTACTTTAACTTTCATAAAATGTTTAGGTGGTTGGGATTGAGTATCATATGTGAGTTCCACAAATGATTTATGTTGTAAGCTTATCAACACAGTGAAGAGTTATCGCTTCACCTTATAAAGTGGGTTATAAAGTCTCACAACCAACAGGTGCCGAATCATAAAATGCACCTTGACACCTTTTTAAGTATTTGATTTTTAAAGAAGTAGGATTGAATGTGTAAAACGTTCTCAGATGAGAGCAGATAAATTATTTGAAGATATTTTTGTTGAACGAAGAAAGTGGGACGTAAGTAAATAGTCGGGAAGACAGAGAAGTCCGAAAGACGGAAAGTCAGAGTTGCTGGAGAGTTCGCAGATTACAGCAAGTCAGTAAAGATGAAAGTTATAGAAGAGTGAAAATTGTGAGTTTTAAAAACGAGAGTTGTACAGTGAAATGAATTTTACAAGATTGCTAGCTTCCCGTCTTTCCGACTTCCGGACTTCGCTGTCTTTCTGACTTCCCGTCTTCCAGACTTTCCAACTATTCCCCAATCCCCTCCAATAACGACTCTTGCACGTGGTTAAAATATTCGCGAGGAGTTTTGCCTGTGCTTTTTTTGAAGGCGCGGTTGAAAGTTGTTTTTGAGCTGAATCCAACCTCCATAGAGATAGCTAAGAAAGTGTAATCTTTATAATGGTCGAGGTTTACAAGTCTTTTAAATTCTTCAATGCGATATTCATTAATGAAGTCGAAAAAGTTTTTATTGTAACCCTCGTTGATAAGCCATGAAAGTGTATGACCATTGGTTTTCATCAGATCGGCCAGATCTTGAAGTGTGAGCTTTGCGTTGAGGTAAGGCTTTTGTTTTTTCATGATGGACGCAAGCGAAGTTTTCAATGCTTCCATATTTTCTTTCTGATGTGTGCTGATCTTTTTCTCATCAACATCATCCTTCAGCTTAAATAATTCTGGTTTACGAATCACGAGAAAAGTATGCGTATAGGCTGATAAAGCAAATACAATCCATAACGCATCAATGGTCGACTCATGAAAGCTGGTAGGATCGTAATTAAAAACAGGCGCTAAACTATAAATCAAAAGAGCGAATGCCCAAATGAACAGGCATAAACCACTGTGTGTCATTACAGTAATAGCATACGAGAAGGAATTGGCAAAACCAAGACTCTTTTCAATTCTCTGTTGTCGTATAAGTAAGCGAAGAGAGACAATCCAGATTGCCACATTGTAAACCAAAGCTACCACACACGACCAACTAAAAAGATTGGTAAAGAGACCATCGATACTGTGAAGAATAAATTGCTCTCTTGATAAGATTAACGATGGAATATAAAATACAAACAGAACCAATGCTGCAGCAACAAAAATAAAGTCAAGTGCTTTGATAGAAGCTGTTATACCTGCAACTTTTTTAACAAGTAGGTACAGTAATGGCGCATAAGCAACATACACGATGTCAGAAAGCAGGAGTAACTTAGGTTGCCAGTTAAATACAAAGCGATTATACGTTGCGAGACGTGCAACCAATGATATCATAGTAACAAGCATCAGCAAAATCAAAACGCCTGATACTTCTCTATTGCGATTTTTGATAGCCAGCAATGAGAGTATGATGAGCAAACTTTGAAATGCAGTGGCAGCCAGAATAAATGTATACAACAAATTAGAACCACCACCA
>DATJHZ010000362.1:0-6629 GCA_035493595.1 Cyclobacteriaceae bacterium
GATATAAAATATCCAGCACGAAACACTATTGCTGAATGCTATACATCCATCATAAATGATTTAACAGAAGCAAAGGGAGCGTTGGGAGATGACAATGATGTTTACGCAAATGAATATACAGTGTCTGCATTTCTTGCCCGAGTGTATTTACACAAAGGTGATTATGCCAACGCATTAGCAGAAGCCGACAATGTTATTGGAAGCGGGAAGTATTCATTACCAACGTCTGTTGAATTGGCATTCAATTCCGAATCTTCTTCTCCTGAAAGCATTTTTGAAATTCAGCAGAACACGCAAAATAATGCTGGTACTTCCAACGATGGACTAACAACATTTTATTCCTGTGATAAGGCTACTCCTGGAAGTGCCGGACGTGGTGATATTCAGATAGACCAGAAATTTATGGATCTCTATGAGGTTGATGACAAACGGTTAACACTACTCATTTACACAGGTGATTGTAACAAGGGCTCTACCACCAGCGCTAAATGGCACGATCCCTATGTTAACATTCCGGTTATTCGCCTATCAGAAATGTACCTTATCCGTGCAGAAGCTAATGTCCGATTAAGTTCAACAGTTGGTGATGATCCGCTGAATGATGTTAATGCAATTCGCTCAAAAGCTGGCGCCTCTGCCTATGGCGCTGTAACGTTGGATGATATTTTATTGGAAAGAGAACTTGAGCTTGCCTTTGAAGGACAACGGATCCATGACTTTAAGAGAACTGGTAAGGTAATCACGTATAACAGTAATCCTCTTGACTACACTGCTCCGCAATTTATTTTACCTATACCTCAATCTGAGCTGAACACAAATAAGAACATTCAGCAGAACACGTATTACAAATAACTGCCATACTTTGAAAGTCCTGAAATGTTTGTTTTCAGGACTTTCTTCAATTTCTTGCTCTGAAAATCTCTCACCACGCAGAAACACTTAACTTCCATTAATTTTATCAAATTGATGGGTATGTAGGTTTTTAATCGTTTTTGCATGGAAATAGTGGGCATACTTCTGTTAGTTGCATTACCTAGATTGGAGAAAGATGCCTTTCAGACATTATGTTATGCCACTAATACTTATCATGTCGCTGCCATGCATGGCGCAGCAGGATGAATTAGACCGGCTTGAGGCTCTGATAATTAAAGCTCCGTCAGATACCAATAAGGTATTGTTGATTAATCAATATGTTTCCCAGCTTCGTGAAATCGACATTCTAAAGGCCGATAAATATGCGCTTGAAGCCGAACTATTAGCGAAAGCTCTCCACTTTAAAAAGGGACTTGGCCAGACTTATGAAAATCTGAGCTGGCTGAATTATCGCAAGGGTGAGTTTTCAAAAGCGTTTGAGATTGCAACGGAAGGCATTCGCATTAACAAAGAAATCAACTCAAAATTAGGGTTGTCTCGTTGCATCAATACAATTGCCGCTATCAATTTTGAACAACAGCAATATACGCTCGCCATACAAAATTTTAAATTGGGTTATGTCTATGCGCACGAAGCTAAAGACATCAGTTCAGCCTCCAGGAGTTTGAATAATATTGCCTTCTGTTTTATTACTCAACACAATACCGACTCAGCACGGTATTACGCTTCGATTGCATTGCAGGAAAATGAAGGGTCTCAGGAAATCTATATGGCAGGTTTCTCCAAGCGCATTCTGGGAGATGTCTATATGGAAGATGGTGATATAAAAAAGGCAATTGAAAATTATAAAGAATGTCTTGCCGTTGCATCACAAGTTGGTAATAACTCTTTACTAACCTCCACGCTTCACAGACTGGGAAAAGCCTACAACATATTAAACCAACCTGACAGAGCACTTGCTTATCTACTTCGCAATATTACCATCGCAGAAAAGCGTGGCTATCGTGATGAGCTTGAACGTTCTTACAAACTTGCTTCGGAATCTTACCTGATAAAAAATGAATTGATCAAAGCTTATGAGTATCAATCCAAGTATGTTTTGCTTCATGATTCTATTTATAATCAAAAGAACAGTGAGCGCGTGTCATTGATACAAGTACAGTTTGACACAGAAATGAAACAGGCTGAGATTGATTTATTAACAAAGGATGCCGAATTAAAAAGACAAGAGATAAACAGGCAGCAAATCTGGATGCTACTCGGTGCCGGATGTTTAAGTCTGCTATTACTCCTTGCCTTTGTTCTCTACTATAACAACAAGCGATTTAAGAATGTTAATGCTCAGTTAGAAAAACAAAACATTGAAATTCAGAATCAGGCTCAGCTGTTACAGAATTTGAATACAACAAAAGATAAATTATTTTCCATCATCAGTCATGATTTAAGAAGTCCGGTTGCAAGGTTAAAAGGCCTGATGGAAATTTTTAGCCGGAATGGATTGAGTAAAGATGAATTTATAAATCTGGCTGTTGAAGTTCGTCAGAACATAGATTTCTTATATGATGATCTTGATAATCTTTTACAATGGGCGCAATCTCAGCTTAAAGGTTTGCAGGCCTCTCCTACTGAATTTAATCTGAGAGCAGTTATCGCTGAGAAAATTGAATTATTCAAATCGCTTGCCACTGGTAAAAATGTTGAGATTCTAAATGAGGTTGATGAAGGTATAAATCTGTTTGCTGATCGTAATCACATTAGCCTGGTTTTGCGTAATCTACTGGCCAACGCAATTAAATTCAGTTCAGAAGGAGATGTGATCCGTGTTAGTGTTAAAGAAGTTTCTGATAACATTGAAGTTTCAGTAACCGATGAAGGTGTAGGTATGAGCAACGAAGACATACTGAAATTATTTAATGCTGAAACTCATTTTACAAAACCTGGCACCAAGAAAGAAAAAGGCGTTGGCATTGGCTTGATTATCACAAAGGAGTTTATTGAAAGCAACGGCGGCTCTATATGGGTTACCAGCGAGCTCGGAAAAGGTTCTACGTTTACATTTTCGGTAAAGGGTAAACAAGAAGCCGTTATGGCGTAGATTGTCATTCCTATAGAATAAAAAAATCCGCATCATTACAATGCGGATTCTATTCAACAATTTTTTATCTATCAACCTTTTAGTTTCTTTAATTCTCCTTCATAGAAAGTGAGGTTTCTTTTTTGATCTTCAGGAATATTTTTAATGGCTATCTCCCAATTCTTGATGGCATTCTTTTTATCATCCATAGATGTATAACCCCGAGCAAGACCAACGTAGGTTGTGAACTTGTCATCCGGATGCATTTGCCTGTTCAGCTTAAATACTTCAAATGCTTTTTCCTTTTTACCCACGGCCTGAAGTGATCTTCCGTATTGATGAATATCCATCACTGATGCTGAAGGAAGTTTTATTGCCTTCGCCATTATTGTTTCTGCTTCAGCATTTTTTCCAAGCGCTTCAAGCACATTAGCTTTTGTGAGAAGTGTTGCAAATTCTTCTTTACCTATAAATGGTAAACTAATCGCTGCTTCGGCCCATGTCAATCCTTCTTCAAGATTCACTTTGTTCTGAATGCAGAATTGTGCTGCTGCCATCCAATTTCTGTAATCAAAGCCTTGTGCATTTCTCAACTCTTCGCGAATCTTGGCTAGATACAAATCATTCACAGAAGGCACACCAATTTTGAAAGCGATCTTTTTATTTTCCCATTGCAGATAAGCTTGTGCGGTTGCTGGCTTACGATCTTCAAAACCATAGGTAAGCCATTCGGTATATGGTGCTTCTTGTGGCTTTACACTAACACGTAATGCATCTTCTTTCTGATCATAGAAGAAGCTGCCCCAACTTGTAGAGTTCTTAGAGAAGATCCATGTCCATGGTCCGTCTTTATCTGTAGCTAAAAACAAACCATACGTGCCAGCCTTTAGCGCCTGGCCTTCGATAGTCACATCATGTGAAAAAGTGATGGTAGTATTTTCATTCGCTCCAGCTCGCCACGGTGCTGCCTTTGATGAACCAAATCCCTGATCGGTAAATCCGTAAGGAACAAGTTCGCCCCAGATGTGACCTGTCCTGTCTTCACCATTTGGACCGTGTACATCAGGACTGCTGTAGTTAATAGTGACTGATGCAGGTCCTATCCATTGAGTAATGGTTGACTTCTCATTATCGCCACTTGGTGGTTGAGTTAATCTTTGTGCGCGGGCAGCACACATCGCAAATATCAAGAGAGTAAATAATAAATATTTTTTCATAACTGTAAATGATGGTACAATGTAATTTAACGATTCACAGTTATGATAGTCTTACCCCAGAAGACGTGATTTTACTCTTGTATTACAGCATCGGACAATTTAAGTGGTTAAAGGCCAATTAAAATCATTTACACCTCTCATCGATTTTCTCTGGTGAAGAAATATGAGTGAGCTTCGTTAATTGAGATGTTGAAATGTTTTTAAAGACGTAATCCGGCGGAAGGAGGAGCCAGCATATTTAATGACGCAACGTTGATTTTTATATCAAAGAAATCTGATAAGCCTGAAGGTTCTCCATCAACATGAAAGGCAATGGGTTCTTTAAGTTGAATGGAAATATTTTTTCCTTCAAACGTTTCGCAGTACCTGGAATTATTAATTTTTCCTGTAAAGAAATCATACACAAAATCCATCCGGTATGGAGGTACTTTTTCAAGAAGTGTGATATTCAAAAGCTGATCGCATACCGATGCCGAAGGTGCAATGCGTGCATTGTTACCGTACTGCGATGAATTAGCGATGGCAATTATAAATGCGTGACGATCGTACTTCTTGCCATCAATAGTAAGTATTGCTTCTAATTCTTTGAAGCGAATAAATTCAGAGATCGTAATCTTAACGTAACCACCAAGGCCGCGCTTCTTGTCTTTTCCGAAGAGGTTAGCAACGTGTCCGTCAAAACCAATACCCGATACATTTAATGACAATGCACCGTTAACAGTAAAAGTATCCATGGTAATAACCTCGCTGGTAAATAAGCTGGTTAGTGCATGCGTCATTTTAATAGGAATGCCGAGGTGACGAGCCAGGCCATTACCTGACCCCCTGGGAATAATACCCATCTGAACAGGAGAATGTAACAGGCCTTGTGCAACTTCATTTACAGTACCATCGCCACCAACAGCAATAACACGGCTAAATCCCTTTGCCTCAGCCTCACGCGCAAGCTCTGTGGCATGGCCACGACTTTGGGTGAACTCTATAGTACACTCAGCTTCCTGTTGCTCACAGGCGTCGAGAATTCGTCCTTCGAGTTCGGGTTGATAGCCCGTACCGGCATATTTGTTGACAATAAATAATACCTTCTTAACTTCGTTATTCACGCCTCAACATTACTAATTTTTTTATGGAATTCTTTAATCCCCGAAAGTTAAAGTTCAAAGCCTGGAATACAGAGACAAAACTTTTAATGCGATTGAATTCTATTGATAATATAAGAGGTGAGCTCATCAAAAAAGAACACATACTCTTACAGTTTACCGGCCTCTATGATCAGGACGGAGAAGAACTTTATGACATGGATGTTTTACTAAAAGGCTCTGAGAAATTTATTATCTATTGGAATGATAATGCAAGTGGATGGTCTATTGCACTGCTTGATAACCCAATGCAGACGCTGAGCAATTTAAAAGAAACTGCCCTTTTGGGTCGTAAGCTTGGTAATTACTTTGAACTAAGAAGAGATAAGTAGAGTTGACCTACTTTTCCATTTTTGCTTTGATGTAGCTTACAGCCTGATCAAAAGTCTGGAGTTTTTCAGCATCATCATCTGGAATGCGGATATCGAATACCTGCTCAAACTCCATTACAATTTCAGCGTAATCAAGGGAGTCAATTCCAAGGTCTTTCACGAAGCTGGCATCGGGAGTAATTTCTGATTCGGCGATACCAAGTTTTTCAACTAAGATGGCGGTGACTTTCTTTGGAATATCCTGCATAACTGGGGTAAACGGTTTCGTAAATGTATTAAATCGATTTTAGCCCTCCAAATGAGAAATCAATTCAAAATTCAGCTTCAGATTTCAAGTTACCACAACCTGACAACAATGTTCAATTTAAAATCGCATGAAGAATTCGGTTCCTATGCCAGGTGTTGACTTCACAGACAGCGTGCCTTGATGTTGACGCATAATTTGTCTTGATAAGCTAAGACCTATACCAGAGCCACTCTTCTTGGTTGTAAAGAATGGAATAAATATTTTCTCCATGGCTTCAGGGTCAATTCCATTGCCATTATCTTTTATAGCGATAACCGGTTTGGATTTATCATTGACATAAGCTTTCAATTCGATGGTTCTTGTTTGCTGATCATCAAACGCCTGAATAGCATTCTTCACCAGGTTAATAACCACTTGCTCAATCATGCTTTTATCAGCAGTAATGGTAAGATCTTCAGGATAAATCTGAATAACGAGTTGAATATTGTTATCGCTCAATTCCTTTTTATGCAGCAACGCAATTTCTTCCAGCAGACTCTTCACATCAAACTGTGTTGGTCGCGGCTTAGGGATGCTGGTAAGACTTCTGAATTCTTTCACAAAATGAATCAGACCTTCACTTCGCTTACTGATAGTTTGCAACGATAAATGAATATCCTGCAACTGATCCAGTGTGAGCGGACCATCCTGTTGTTTTTCAAGATGAAGCTTAAGATCTTCTTCAACAATGCCTGCCAATGATGAGAT
>DATJHZ010000363.1:0-8959 GCA_035493595.1 Cyclobacteriaceae bacterium
AACTACCCTTACCGTTGTTGGAGGTGCCTTACTGGTTGGAGGCGTTATACTAGTATCGAACGCAAGTGCCTTGTATTATAACTCATCAAATACAAATGGAACAACTACATCAAGTGGAGATCCTAAAGGTGGTTTTGGTATTCTGATGGTTGTCGGTGGAGTGGGTATGATTGTTCCCGGTGTTATACTGATGTCTAGAGGATCGAAGAAGTATAAGCAATACAAGGAAGAGCAGAACCTATCGCTTGGCATTAGAGCTGCAGGACTTTCATTGAAGTATAGTTTTTGATTCAGGCCTCACCCTCGGTCCCTCTCCGGAGGAGAGGATGACTGAATCTATTGATTTCTGTCGTAATATCACATTGAGTAAATTTAGAAGATTACACAAAATATTCTCTGTGAAACTCTGTGCATTCTTTGTGCAACTCCGTGTTATAATTTTATCTAAGCTTATTCTATCGATCCACGTTTCCCCATTTCAATAACTTCAAGATTAGAGATTTTACTATCCAGAATATCAAACCTCACCAGCGTTTTGATCTGATGGAATCCATGTCTGCCTGCGGCACCAGGATTCATATAGAGCATGTTGTTGAGTTTAGGATCGCGCATAATTTTCAGAATATGCGAATGCCCACAGATAAATAAATCGGGGATCTCGTTTTTGAATATACCTTTTACTCGTGGGTTATAGTTGGGTGGCGCTCCGCCAATATGGGTCATCCATACTTTTAATCCTTCGCATGTAAACCATAGGTCTTCAGGAAAGCGTCGTTGCATGGGGCCATCGTCAATATTTCCATAGACAGCTCTTAATGGTTTGAACTGTTCAAGTCGATCAGCCACAGCATGATCACCAATATCGCCACCATGCCAGATCTCATCACAATTCTTAAAATGAGTAAAGACCTTCTCATCTAAGTAACTATGGGTATCCGACAGAAGTCCAATTTTCATATAGTATAATGATGATTCAAGATTTGCACACTCGCTAAAGCATCCAAGCTATATTAATTTATAAATAATAATGAGTTCGATGAAAACTTTTTCAGCTTGTTGATTGTAACTTACAATAACCTCTTAAAATTATAATCCTATGACTAAAAACAAAATTGGAATTCTCGGCTCAGGCCAGGTTGCTCAGGTGTTGGGCAGTGGATTTATAAAACATGGCTATGAAGTAATGATAGGCACACGCGAAACATCAAAACTAAATGAGTGGAAATCGAAGGCTGGTGCCAAAGCTTCTGTTGGCAGCTTTGGTGATGCTGCAGCTTTTGGTGAAATAATTGTTCTGGCTGTGAAGGGTGGTGTTGTTGAAGAATTAGCGACAGGACTCGCATCGTCTTTAGCAGGAAAAACTATAATCGATCCTACTAATCCTATCGCCGCTGCTGCTCCTGAAAATGGTGTACTTCGATATTTTACAGATATAAATCTCTCATTGCTGGAGAGATTGCAGAAGGCTGTTCCATCAGCTAATTTTGTTAAAGCATTTAATAGCGTAGGCAGTAATTTTATGGTTAACCCCAAGATTCCGGGTGGCAAGCCAACCATGTTTATAGCGGGCAATAATGAAGCTGCCAAGGGTGATGTGAAGGTGATTCTTGAAAAATTTGAATGGGATATTGCCGATATGGGCAAGGCCGAAGCCGCGAGGGCGATTGAACCGCTTTGCATGCTTTGGTGTATCCCCGGAATTACTAAAGGAGAATGGTCGCATGCCTTTAAATTGCTGAAGGCTTAAATGCAAACGACTTAAAAGTCGACGAATTTCCTTGCCAGGTATGTCGTCTTGTTAATAAGTTTAACGGTAACACAAAGCATTAAACGACAAATTAGCAGGTTGGAATACTTTCTCTTGAGGATGATGCGTCTTTCTTGCTAGGTTGGGAGTTAAAAATCAGATGTTTACCCTCAGGTACTAATGTTGCATTAAAACGAATTGCATGAAAAATTGGATCATCTTGTTTTTTTACCTGATAGCCATTGGGGTTATTGCTCAACCAGCAGTCGAAGCTGTGAAGGCAAAAGATCTTACCCTGAAGGATCGCTACGTCTTAATGAAGACTAAATCTCAAACATACCAGGACTATAAAGTAATCAAAGAAACGGTTCTGGATGGTGTGTGGAAAATTACCATTGACTCTTTGCATGAAAAGAATAATGCGCTGGCCGACACTAAAAAGAATGTTCTCAAGCTCAAGAATCAAGTGATTGCTGCAAAGAATGAAACAGTAAAGACAAAAGAGTCTGTAGCTGAAATTCTTTTTGATAGCACGCACATCAACGTGTTGGGAATCAATTTTAATAAGAAGGTTTTTATTTCTACCGTAGGTATAATTATAGCAGGTCTTATTGTATTGCTCAGTATGCTTTTTGGAAGATTGCGATGGATGCAATCATCCTCTAAAGAAAAAGTAGAATCATTAGATAGACTCACAAAAGAGTTTGATGATTTCAAACACAAAGCGCTTGATAAGCAAATGAAACTCTCTCGTGAATTACAAAACGAGAGGAACAAGTTGCAGGACATGCGCCCTCATTGATAAACCCGTACATAATCAACTTCCATTCGCTGGGGCCAGATGGTTTCATCAACACCTTCTTTGCCACCCCAGCCACCACCTACAGCTATGTTCATGATCAGGTGAAATGCCTGGTTGAAGGGCCATCCTTTATAATCTTCGTTGGGAGATTTGGTCACTGCATAATAAACTTTGTCATCAACAAGGAAGTCGATTTTAGTAGCAGTCCATTCGATGGTGTAGATGTGAAAAGTATTGTCAGCGTCGGATAGTTGTATTTGTCCGCCCTTCTGAGTTTGCTTCATGTGATTATAAGATTCGGTATGGATGGTGCCATGAACAACACCAGGATCATAACCAACATGTTCCATAATATCTATTTCACCACTGCTTGGCCAGCTGCCGTAGACCCAGGTAGTTGGTAGCATCCAGATGGCGGGCCATGTGCCGCGTCCTTTGGGAAGTTTAGCTTTTATTTCAACACGACCATAAAGCCAGTCGCCTTTCTTTTTAGTGAGAATTCGTGAAGATGTATAGGGCATTCCGTTGAGTGACTCTTTACGAGCTTCAATAATTAATGATCCGTTTTCTATGCGAACATTTTTATTATTGTTAGTATAATATTGCAGTTCATTGTTGCCCCAGCCTGCAGGGTTTCCAGCTCCCAAATCATAAGTCCATTTTGTTGTGTCCGGAGATCCTGGAGTATTAAACTCATCTGACCAAACTAATTTATGTGTGTTTGATTTCTGACTGTAACATGGAAGTATACATGTGCATAGCAATGCAGCGAATAAAAGTCTCATACTCTTAATTGGTCAATTCAAATGATTTCTTTAATACTTGTTCAGAGCTGCCACCGACAAACACATCAAACTGGCCTCGTTCTGTTCCCCATGTCATATCTGCACGATAGAATGATAAATCATTTGCAGATAATGTAAAGATTATCTTTTTCGATTCTCCTGCTTTTAAAAACACTTTTTGAAAACCCTTTAGTTCTTTTACAGGACGTGTTACGCTTCCAACCAAATCGCGAATGTATAGCTGCACAACTTCTTCGCCGTCATAAGCACCTGTGTTTTTTACGGTGATAGTAACATCAATTTTTTCATTAGCTGATATTTTTGGAACACTGAGATTCATGTCGCTATACTCAAATGAAGTATAGCTTAATCCATAACCAAACGGATAAAGTGGTGTGTTTTTAATGTCTCGATATTTTGAACTATAAACACGCTGACTGGCTGGCTCGCTGTAGTTACCACCATAAGGACGCCCTGTGTTTTTGTGATTGTAATAAATAGGAATCTGACCTACGCTTCTAGGAAACGTAACAGGTAATTTTCCAGAGGGATTATAATCGCCAAACAAAACATCTGCAACAGCATGACCGGCTTCAGATCCTAACGTCCATGATTCTACAATGGATGGTATGTGTTGATCAATCCATTCTAGTGTAAGAGGTCTTCCATTTATCAACACCACTACAACAGGCTTTCCTGTTTTAGCAATGATCTCTACAAGTTGCTGTTGAACGCCTGGTAAATTTATATCAGAGCGTGAAGCACCTTCGCCATTCATAACAGCACTTTCACCAACAACCATGATCACCACGTCTGCATTATTTGCTGTTGTTACGGCTTCAGCAAATTTATCGGTATTGTTATCATAGAGATTACAACCGGTGTGATATAATACTTCAGTTCCTTTTTCAACTTTAGATTTAATACCTTCAACAATGCTAACCGGATGTTGTGTTTCGCCAAAGAATGACCACGATCCGTTCATGTCTTCTTTATTGTCAGCCAACGGTCCGATCACGGCAATTTTTTTATAATTTTTCTTTAGCGGAAGCAGTTTGCCTTCGTTTTTCAATAACACGATTGAACGTTTAGCCATGTCTCTCGCGACAGCAAGATTTTCTGCTGATCTGATTTCTTTTTTCTCACGATTGACATCGGAGTATAAATATGGATTATCAAATAATCCTAAATCAAATTTTAACTTCAGCACACGTCTCACGGCAGCATCAACATATTTAACATCAAGCTTACCTGCTCTAACAAGGTTAGGTACTTCGTTTAAATACAGATAAGACATCATGTCCATATCAGTACCTGCTTCTAATGAGAGTTGAGCAGCTTCTTTACCATTGGCAGCAGTCCCATGATTGATCATTTCGCCAATCGCGCCATAGTCTGATACAATCATGCCGTTGAACTTCAATTCATTTCGAAGTAAATCTGTTAGTAAATGTTTATTACCTGTGAGAGGCTGTCCATCCAGTTCATTGAATGAAGGCATTACAGTTGCTGCACCTGCTTCGATAGCTGCTTTAAATGGTGGCAGATAAGTTTCATATAAAGCACGTTTAGAAAAATCAACAGTATTGTAATCGCGACCTGCTTCGGCAGCACCATAACCAATGAAATGTTTTACACAGGCAGCAAATGTCGTTGGGTCTGCAAGATTATTTCCCTGGAAACCCTTTACACGTGCCGTTGCAATGCGTGAACCTAAATAGGAATCTTCTCCTGAGCCTTCTGATATTCTTCCCCAACGCGGTTCGCGTGAGATGTCGACCATAGGAGCAAAGTTAAAGTTGATACCTGCAGATGTTGATTCTTTTGCAGCCATTCGCGCTGATTGTTCAATGGCATTCATGTCCCAACTTGCAGCTTCTCCCAATGGAATAGGAGTAACTGTTTTAAAGCCGTGAATGATATCGGCGCCAAAAAGCAACGGTATACCTAAGCGTGATTTCTCAATAGCAATTTTTTGAAGACGAGCTGTATAAGCAGCACCATGTACGTTAAACAAACCTGTAATTTTACCATCACGAATAAGATCATCAAAACGTTCGGATGTGGATGTATACATTGTTGGCCCGGTAATAATGGTTTCTCCTACATTGATATTCAGCTGACCAACTTTTTCTTCGAGAGTCATTTTACTGATCAGTGCATCTATCTTTTCGTCTACTGACAATTTTTGTTTTGCCTGTTGACTGAAAGCAGATAGTGTAAGAGTAAAGGCACACGTAAACAGCCCGATTCTTAAGTTATTAATCATGATGCTTGTTGATGATAATTTTAAAAGTCTTGTTTAAACAGAGTCTTACAAATTCAGACTCCAGGTGTTGTTACTAGTTTTATTGAAATACACGTACATAATCAACAACCATGCGCTGAGGGAACACTGTGGTGCTATCCGGATTCTTTGGCCAGTCGCCGCCTACGGCAATGTTAAAGATGACAAAGAAATTATTTCTGAATTCATCAAAACGTTCTGGTGCTTCAGCAGGAGTAATATCAATAGTATGATATTGTATATCGTCCACATACCATGTTATGGCATCAGCCGTCCAGATGATAGAGAATACATGAAACTGATCAGCGAATGTGCCACTGCTTAAACTATACTGTCCACCGTAGCTTGCATGACCTATCTGATCTGTATCCCACCAATGTGGTGTTCCATACACAGTTTTTTCACGACCACTGCCACCAATCATTTCCATGATATCAATCTCTCCGCACTTGGGCCAGCCTACATCATTAATGTTACTTCCTAATAACCACAGTGCAGGCCAGATGCCTTGTCCTTTTGGAAGTGCTGCGCGTATATCAACTCTTCCGAATTTAAATTCCTTTTTACCTTTTGTGATCAGACGTGAACTTGTATAATTACTTCCACTAAATGATTCTTTTTTTGCTGTGATAATTAACACGCCATCACTAACGGTAGTGTTTTCTTTTCGATAGTATTCAAGTTCGTTGTTTCCCCAGCCACCGCCGCCGGTTTCGAAAGACCAGTCAGTTTCATTTAAGGCAGTTCCATTAAATTCATCTTGCCAGATCAACGTCATTCCTGCATAAGATTCAGGTGTAGAGTATCCGGTTGTTGGAATGGGTGTTGTTCCATCATCACCGTCTTTTACAATTTTTACATCTGTGCTCTGACTAATAAAATCTTTTATTGTGGTGTGAGCTTCAACACGTATAGTGTAAGAGCCAGCAGTGGTATACGTGTGAGAAGCCTGCCCGGTAGTTGAAGTAACAGCGATCTCTCCTGTTTCTCCGAAATAGATGTAAAAGAAATTAACATTTTGTGCAGAAGCATTTACGGTTACTAATCCAGATCCATCTGATGCAACTGTAGCTTGCACCTGAAGATTAGATGGCAATATTACTTTGACATCATTTTCATTTTTAGAGCACGACAAAGCAGCTGTTAACAAGAAGCTTAATGTAATTATATGTCTTAACCTTTTCATAGTTGTTCTCCCCACATTTGTTAATTAAATATTATAGAGTAGTAAAGCCTAAGTGTGTATCATATAACACACTTAGGCTATTACATACTCAAAGGTTGTAATTATTATGGCAATAGCTCAAAATCATCAAGGTAAAATATTCCACCGGTGAATATGGCTTCTCCACCAAATTGAATAACAATGGTGTCGAAATCTTCACGATCAACAACAGCACTGAAGTCGAATGTTAACTCAATCCATTTATCGGTATCGAGATTTTTTTGAATGACTTCATATTGAGTTGTATAAGCATTTCCTCCAAGATCTCCATTTTGAAGCTTCACAGAAAGTTGTTTCTGCAGTGTATGATATGACTGCCATGATTCAGATCCGTTGTCGGTTGTATAATCATTAAAGCCAGGAATGAAAACTTTCATCTTGAAAACGTTGCGATTGTGCAGATCCATTTTGTATCCTGGTTTTATCTGTACGTTGGCATACTCGCCACCTGCACCATCTGCCTTAATGTATTTACCAACTTTCAATGAAGTGTTAATGGGTACAGTAGCTGGATTGTCGTACGTTGCCATTGTGCCATTTGAGTTAGCAATGAATGTTACATTGCTGTTACCATCAAAGTTTTCGTAGATGTCAGCAATTTTGTATTCAGGTGCTGGAGGAGGTGTGTGTGTAAATCCTTCCGGGATCAAACGTAAGTACCATGCAAACCCTGCGTTTCCTGCATCAAGATATCGCAGATACATTTCATTTTCTTCAAGCTTTAATATTTCATAGGTTGTAACGCCTGTGTAATAACCAATGAAGCCTCCGGTAGAAATAGTGAGGATTTGATTATTGTCGCCGGAAATATTCCATGTTAAATCAGTAGGAGCTGTGAAGGGTGCAGTATAATCACCTGAGTTAGGATAAGAGCCAGGGAAATTGCTGGCTTGCTTGTTGTTGACGAAGACATCACCTGCAGCATCGAATACATAAGAGAATGCATTGATCTTGAAAGTATACTTATCATTATACAGACCGCTTCCATCTTTTTCATTTGGTCCGGCTTGGTACCAATCAGGGCCATTGCTTGTATCAGGACCTAAACCGAAATGTCCTTTTACTGTAGCATCTACTACCCATGTTTTACCTTCAGGTTTTGAATTACCGCCCGTTAATAAGTTATACACTGGAATATCGAGCAACGTTGGATCTGTCTGTTCAATTTCAATAGTTTGTGATGACACAATGCTTCCACCAGAAGTGTAAGCAGTCATCTTCACAACGTACGATCCTTTCACAGGATAAGTTCCTGTTACATTATCACCACTGGTTTTTACACCATTACCAAAGTCCCACGTCTTTAGAAATGCTTCCGTAGTACTGCTAAAGTTTATGATGTTTTTATTTGCTGCACTTGGTGCATACGTGAAGGTAGCATCTGTTGCAACAGGAGGTGCACCCAGTTGAGCGTCATCCTCACTACACGAAACCAGGCATACTTGTAACGCAACTATGCACAGTATACTATATATTATTTTTTTCATGATTGTGTTTTCAAAGTTTGTTAATTATAACCTTTGTTCTGTAACCAGCCTGCACCAGCAAGATCAATTTCAGCTTGTGGTATAGGGAAAACTTCATTCTTGTTTACAGTAAATCCTTCAATAGCAGCAGCTGCTTTTCCGGTGCGCACAAGATCAAAGAATCGTAATCCTTCACCGGCAAACTCTACGCGGCGCTCATGATAAATAGCATCTGTAAGAGCAGAGCCAGAGGCTGTTACTTCAGGCATACCAACGCGATCTCTTACCATTTTTAAATACTGACGCGCAAGAACATCATTTGGTGCTGACTTTCTGTTGTGAGCTTCCGCAGCCATCAGTAATACATCAGCATAACGAATTACCTTATGATTAACAGGGCTTGTAAGGTCATTGTCTGGAGGACCAAGCTCGTCTAGTCTCTTGATATACTTGTTATTGTAGTAGCCTGTGTGACCACCTGCACCGATTGTATATTTTACAACAACAGGAAGTTGCGCTGCTTTAAACGCTTCAATGTCAAGGATAGAAGCGGGAAGCCTTGGGTCATTGCTTTCAAATTCATCTACCAGATTTTGTGTTGGTAAATTATAACTGTTTCCATCGGAATAGATGGGCCCTTCATATCC
>DATJHZ010000364.1:0-6227 GCA_035493595.1 Cyclobacteriaceae bacterium
ATGCTATGCTTGGAACCTGCAATTGAAACGATGTTTGGATTTTCTTTTAATGAATTTCGATACGTTTCAAATTCGCTTTGACCATCGATGTATGAAATAATCACACCCTTTTGATCGAACCCTAAATCGAAGTCACGTTGAAAGATGGAGTTTTGATAAAAGGCAATAGCACAAACAATAGCAGTCAATGAAATAGCATATTGAAGTGCTAATAAAATTCGTGTAAAGAAACTGGTTCCACCAAACTTGGTTTTACCTTTCAGGATGCTTACTGGTTCAAAACTGCTGATATAAAATGCAGGATAACTACCTGCTACAAATCCTGTGAAAAACAATACGACAACAAGGAAAATTAAGAAGCCAGGATTATCGAGATAATGTGAAGAGAGTTTCATCTCTTCCCACAATGCATTCCATGCACCTAATAATACTTCACCAAGCAACAAGCCAATCAGCAGTGCCAAAAAACAGATGAACATAGTCTCGCCAATGAATTGAGTAATAAGATGACTTCTCATCCCTCCCATTACCTTGCGTATGCCAATCTCTTTTAATCTGCGTGAAGAAATAGCTATGGCTGTATTGGTCATGTTAAAGCAAGCTATTAACAATATGAGAACGGCCATCATGGTAGGAGCAATTACAGCTGCTGGCGGACTCGATGACTTTGTTCTAGACCATGTGTCGTTAGCCTGATCACGCTGCGGCATACCTTCAAACGGTTCAACTTCATATTCTTTAATCTGGAAATCCTCACGAACTTTATTATTATTTTCCCGATAGGCCTGCAGTTGTTTCTTGATTGTTGCTACTCTGGTGTCATCATTAATCAAAACGAACAATGTGTTTCTGTTTTTCCAGTCATGTTCATCAACCTCTTTATCATCATCATAATAATTCTCGTAGTTAGTATACGCCATGTCGTTGAAACTTGAATTGGCCGGTTGTCTTTTATAAACACCACCGATTACATATTCTTTCAACTCCGTACCAAGTACCTGTGTCAACGGCTTTCCAACAACATCTGTAGTTCCATATAATTTAATGGCAGCCTCATCACTTAAAAACATTTTGGATTTGTCTTTCAGATCGGCAGGTTGCCCTACTATAAATTCAAATGAGAAGACATTAAAAAAATCAGGATCGGCATAAGCTAAACCTGAAGGAAAAAGATTGTCTCCAATTTTAAAGTTTGAATATGACCACGACATGCGAACTGTTTTGTTGACATCGGGTATGTTCTGTCTCACTACCTCTCCTAATGGAACAGGTACATATCCATAAAGTGTAGACTTCCCCTCAAACTCACGAACTGAGCTTACTCGGTAGATATGTTCTTTCTTTTCATGATGATCATTAAATGTTGCATCGTATTCCCAATTAAAGTAAGCTACGATACAACATCCAATGGCTATGCTTAAACCAAAGATGTTAATAAAAATAAAAAGCTTATTCTTCAGTAAGCTTCGCAGGGTAATGAGAAGGTAATTTTTAAGCATGGGGGGTTGTGTTTAATTTTCAAACAGAAAGACTCCCATTACAGGATTCAGGTTGCACGAGAAGAAAATAAAAAACTTATGCTAATTCAATAGTGACCAGAATCAGCAAGCTTATAGCAGAATGCGTACAGAGTAAAAAAGCGGGCCTTGCCCTCTAACCAGCAAAGCCCAACTTTCACCTAACAATTAAATGTGGAAATGCTCTTTGATATTTTCGGTTACTACCTTACCGTCGAAAAGGTTAACGATGCGGTGTGCATAGTTAGCATCATAAGGTGAGTGAGTTACCATGATTACGGTTGTTCCTTCTTCATTTAACTGAGAAAGAAGTTTCATTACTTCTTCGCCGTTAGCAGAATCAAGATTACCTGTAGGTTCATCGGCAAGTATTACTTTTGGTTTTGCTACAATAGCGCGGCTGATGGCCACACGTTGTTGCTGTCCACCAGAAAGCTGCTGAGGAAAGTGATTTCTGCGGTGCATGATGTTCATGCGCTCTAACACTTCTTCAACACGTTGCTTGCGCTCGCTTGAAGGAACTTTCAAATAAAGTAATGGAAGTTCAACGTTTTCAAACACAGTAAGCTCATCAATGAGGTTGAAGCTCTGAAATACAAAGCCAATAGAACCTTTACGAAGTTGAGCGCGCTGGCGCTCTGAATACTTGGCTACTTCATGTTCACCAAAATGATATTCGCCAGATGAAGGGTTATCAAGCAAGCCCAGGATGTTCAACAAGGTTGATTTACCACAGCCTGACGGACCCATGATAGCAACAAATTCGCCTTCTTTGATATCAACGTTAATACTGTTCAACGCTGTTGTCTCTACTTCTTCAGTAGTGTAAACTTTTTCGAGGTTTTTAAGTTTGATCATATTGGTTGTGTTTACAAATTCAGATTTACGATGGATTATAAGTTTATATAGTTTTAAAGCTTAGTACTTCAATTTAGTAAAAAGGTTACTCAATTAGTCATTGGTTATTAGTAATCAGTCAAGGAGGAGTACTTCGTTGTTGCCGAAATTCTCGTATGATGATGTTATTACTTTATCGCCAGGTTTAAGGCCTTCAAGTATTTCAAAGTTCTCTGTATTCTTTCTGCCCAGTTTAACATCTCTCTTCACTGCATGATTACCTGCATCAAGAACATAAACCCAGTTACCACCTGTATCTTTATAGAAGCCGCCAACGGGCAACAACAACTCCTCTGACGATTGGCCAAGCTCAATATGTAAACGAAGAGATTGTCCGCGTCGTATGCCCGGAGGTGTATCACCAACAAAATTCATATCAACTTCAAATCTTCCGTTCTGAATGGTTGGATAGATGTAGGTGATTTCCAACTCATAATCTTTGTTATTAAACGATGTAGTTGCGTGAAGTCCGGTAGTGATGCGTGGTAAATACAATTCATCAATAGGTACTTTCACTTTATAACTTCCTACAACATCAACCTGACCTAAGCGCTGTCCACCATTAACATTTTGTCCGGCATCAAGTTGTGGTCTTGAAAGCTGTCCATCGATAGGCGCACGGATTAAAAGGTTATCAAGAATACGTCCTACTCCTTCAAGGTTTTGTGTCATTTTACGTTCAGAGACATTTAACTGGTACATCTCTTTAATCCGCTCAACTGAATCGTTTTTATACACCTCGTAGGTAATGCGTTTACGTTCGAGGTTATATTTATAGTCAGCTTCTGCTTTTTCAAAATCCTGTTTAGAGATCAGCTTTTTTTCATAAAGTTGCTTCTGCCTGTAATATTGTGGTTCTAATATTTGCAATTGATTTTCAATCTGTGCAAGTGTCTGGCGTTGTTCCAAATTGTTTCTGGTAATTCCGAGTTTTGTATCCCGGGCACGGTTAATAGTCTCAATCAACTGAGCTTCTTTCTGTAGGACGTCCAACTCGCGGTTAAGGTTGCTCAGCTCCAGAATAACATCGCCTTTCTTTAACATGGCACCACTTTCAGCAACAACGCGCTTAATAGTACCTCCTTCAATAGCATCAAGGTAAACGGTACGGCTTGGTTCAACAGTACCTGTTTGTGGAATGAAATCTTTAAACACACCGCGTTCAACCGTTGAGATGGTGATCTTGTCTTTTTCAACTTTAAGCTTTGAGCGACGATCAGCGAAAATAAATTGATAGGCAACAAAACTTAATCCAATAGCAATACCGCCATACGTTGCTACTCGCTTCAATGTCCACGTCTTCTTGGCAATCTTCTTATCCATTCCTTAGTTGTTATACAGTTGTTGTTAATCCGCGTTGCACCCAAACAGCACAACTTGGTAATGGCGGTAAGCCAACAAATGTGCCAACGCTGTAAACACTCATTAAACCTGTTTTCCAGTGAAATTAGCTACAATTCTCGTTCATAGTTGAACGCACCTGTCCGGATGCGAACGCTGAGCTCTTAGAAAAATGAACAGATAGTTCTATTTTTAAGCCTGTGAGCGGAATCTTATTTTCGGTATCAACTTTGCCCACTGGCGGACAAGAATGTATGATATTGAAACATTACCGCTAAACCATAAAGACTAGAAATGGAACAAAAACAAGGCAAGGTTCTAATAGTTGATGATAATGAGGACCTTCTGAAGGCAGCTAAAATGCATCTGAAAAGACATTTTGCACAAGTCGATATAGAGAAAAATCCTGAAGCTATTCCCGCGCTCATGAACAATGAAGATTACGATGTGATCTTACTTGACATGAACTTCACCAAAGATGTGAGCAGTGGAAGTGAAGGTTATTATTGGCTTGAAAAGATTGTTCAGATCGATCCATCGGCAGTAGTTGTTCTGATCACCGCTTACGGCGATATTCAAATGGCCGTGAAAGCAATCAAGGCCGGGGCTACTGACTTTGTGTTGAAGCCCTGGGAAAATGAAAAACTTCTCGCCACCCTATACTCCGCCATGCGCTTGCGCGAAACACGCGACCAGGTGGAGAGTCTGAAATCAAAAAATCTTGAAATCAACCAGGCGTTGAATGATCGCTACAGCGAAATCATTGGTCAAAGCCCTGCCATGCAACGCATTTTTCAAACCATTGATCGTGTAGCAAAAACTGATGCGAATGTTTTAATACTTGGTGAAAATGGAACGGGAAAAGAATTGATTGCCCGTGCCATACATCGTAACTCGATAAGAAAAGGTGAGAACTTTGTTGGTGTGGATCTCGGTTCCATAACTGAAACGTTATTTGAAAGCGAACTCTTCGGCCACAAGAAAGGCGCCTTTACGGATGCAAAAGATGATCGTGCCGGGAGGTTTGAGCTTGCCAATAACGGAACGTTATTTTTAGATGAGATAGGTAATCTGTCCATGCCGTTGCAAGCCAAACTGCTTACCGTTTTGCAGAACAGAAAAGTAAGTCGTGTGGGTGCTAACAAGGAGACTCCGGTTGACATCAGGCTTATCTGCGCAACCAACATGCCTCTTTATGAAATGGTGAAAGAAAATAAATTCAGACAGGATTTATTATATCGCATCAACACAATTGAAATTGAAATACCTTCCTTACGGGATCGGTTTGAGGATATACCATTACTGGCCAATCACTTCCTAAAACACTATGCTGAAAAGTATGGCAAGCAGGTTTCGAAATTGAGCGAAGGTGCCATGACCCGCATGCACAAACACTCGTGGCCGGGCAACATCCGTGAATTGCAACATTCCATTGAGCGGGCAGTAATTCTGAGTAATGGTAATGTATTACAGCCAGAAGACTTTAACTTTACACCAAGTGCCGGCAAAGAAGATGGCCAGTTAAGCCTCGAACAATATAATCTCGAGGAAGTAGAAAAGCTGCTGATCCGTAAAGTGCTGAAAAAGTACAACGGAAATATTACACAGGCAGCTTCAGAACTTGGACTGACGCGATCCTCTCTTTACAGGCGATTAGAAAAATATGGGCTTTAATAAGTAGTCCACAGACAACGGTCGACGGTCAACAGTTAAATCGACTTTAACTTAAATTAATGCTATAGCTTGAATTTTGGATTTAAAGATTTTCGTGCCCGCGTTCTCATAAGAGTTATTTTCTTAGCGTTAACCCTGTCGCTTTTTCTCTATATGATTACCAAGCCAAACATGTTGTTTGCTGGTATTCTTACTTGCGTCATTATCATATTACAGCTTGGCGAAATCTTCAGGTTTGTGAGTCAGACCAATCAGAAGTTAACACGCTTTCTGGAGTCTGTTAAGTATTCTGATTTTATTTCTGGCTTTACTACTGATCACAAACTTGGTAAAAGTTTTAAAGATCTGAACATTGCTTTCAATGAAGTGCTCGAAGCTTTTCGCAAAACCCGATCCGAAAAAGAAGAGCACTGGCAATATTTAAATACGGTTGTACAGCAGGTACGCACTGGTATTCTTTCTTATGATCCTGATGGCAATATTCAACTTATCAATGCTAATGCTAAAAAGCTTTTGGGTATTGTATCACTTAAAAATATTAAGGAGTTAATCCAATCCAATCCGAAACTCTATCATGCCATAAACAGCGTAGAGCCAGGTAAAAGTGAGCTTTACAAAAGTGGTTATGATTTTTTTCTCACCATCCAGGCTACAGAACTTCGCATTCGTGGTGTTGATATCAAGTTGATCACACTTCAAAATATCCAGACTGAATTACAGAAACAAGAACTGGAAGCATGGCAAAACTTAACACGTGTGTTGCGTCATGAAATTATGAATTCCATCACTCCTATTTCA
>DATJHZ010000365.1:0-11842 GCA_035493595.1 Cyclobacteriaceae bacterium
CTTTCTCATCAGCCTGATAAACTGATCCTATAAGTTTACCATCAACGGGTGAATAAGATTCAAGCAAGCCACCAGTAGATTTATACCAGGTGGAGCCGGTTGAAACACCAGGATTGTTGCGCTTTATGCCAAGGGTAGCTAAAGCCTCTTTAATTCCGAATTCTTTCATGGTCAAATCTAAGGAAAATCGTGAACTGCAAATAATGTGAAGTATAAAAGTTGTCGTCAGTAAGAATAGTCATAATGATGCAAGAATGATTTAATTTTACAGGAGGGATATATTTATACCCATCAACACATCATCAAAATGATTTCACTACACTATCTGCTTTCATTGACCCTTTGGATAGCGATAAATCCGAAAGAACCACGTAAAGATGATTTTAAAGGAACGTACGTTTCGTACTCTGAAGCACTACCCTATCAATTTGAAAAAAGACTAACCATCAACTGTGACTCAACCGTTAAGACAAGTTTTAAAGGTGGCCGCATTTATGAAACACTCACCGGCCGCTGGACATTTCACAGCGACACCCTGAAAGTAAAACTCAATCCAAAAATAGATAAGCAAGGATTACCCACATTTCCTCATTGGAAAGAAGAGCAATCCTATCTCCTCCACAAAAATTTACTCATCCCCATCATCTCACCTGCCGACAAGGCAAGTAAGCATAGAAGAAAATATACCTTCGCAAAAGTGAAAGTGCAGAAATGCATAAACTAGAAAACTGTAACACAGAGTTTCACAGAGTCACACGGAGTAATTCTCTGTGCAACTCTGTGATTCTCCGTGTACCTCCGTGGAATAACAGAAACCTTACTCTTCTTCCCCACTATTCTTCATTTTGGAAAGTAAAGAGTACGCTCCGTTAACAACAACTTTAAGTGTTGAGCTGCTAATGTTTTCGGGAAGGATTACTTCGGTGTATCCTTGCTCGCTTAATCCTGTTTTTACTTCGACCAGGGTAAAACTTAATTTCTTATCGGAGTCGCCAGTGAAAATATATTTCTTCGCGTCAAAATCAACGATGGCTTTTTCAGGTAATGCATTAACCATGTTGTCTCCTGTTTCTATAAATGCGCTGAGATACATTCCAGGAAGCAAGTCGTGCTCTTCTTGATCCAGATGACCGTGTATTCGTACTGTTCGGTCAGGCGCTATCTCTCTGCCAATTAAATAAACAGTGGCAAATCGTTCTTCACCTTCACCTGCAAGGGTAAACCTTATCTTCTGTCCCTTTTTTATTTTGGTGACATCTTTTTCAAAAACAGTAAGCTCGGCATGAAGGTGACTGGTATCAACAATCTTAAACAGAATATCTGTTGGATTAACAAAGGAGCCTATATTGAAATTAACTTCCGTTACAAAACCATTGATAGGTGAATACAAATTAACAGTACTTGTTATTTCACCTTTTGCCAACTTGTCGAAATCAATATTCAGCAATTTCAATCTGACATGCAGTCCTTCAACAATAGCTGACTTGCTGAGATATGAAGCCTTTGCTTGCTGTAAACTTTTTTGAGCATTAACATTTTCTTTGCTCAGTTCCTCTTGCCGCTTCAGTTCTGTTTCTAAAAACTCAAGCTGACTTTTATTATCCAGATAATCCTGCTGAAGCTGAATGTATTCTGAATTCTGCATGACTGCGATAAGCTCACCTTTAAGAACCTGCTTGCCCTGGAGCATTTCCGTAGTCTTAAGAAATCCACCAAAGGGTGCTGATACACTAACAAGATTTTGTGGCGGAACATCAAGCTTGCCATTCACTTTTAAAGCACCACTTAGTGAACGCTTTTCAATAGAAGCCAATTTAATATCAGCTGATTTAAATTGTTCTTCTGTGAGCTCTACAACATCACTTGTTACTTCAGTCTGTTCTTTTGTTTGCTCATTCTTTTTTGTACCGCACGAAAACAGAAAGGCAGTGAACGCTAGCAGAAAGATTATTTTATTTATGGTTACTAATTTCATTTGTTTCCAGTTAAATATTCCAGATAGATAATGCTTTGATTGTATTGGTTGAGAGCCAGCAGGTAACTCTCATAAATGGTGAGTGCCTGTTTCATGTTGAATAAATGTTGCGCATAGCCAATGTCACCTTTTTGGTATGCTAGTTGTGATTGCTTCTGGATAAGATCAGCATTAGGCCTGGCTGATGTTTTATAATACTCCAGATTACTTTTATTCTTGGCTAAACTCTGTGATGCCTGGCTAAACTGACTTTGAAGATGCACTTCAAATGATTCATAGTTTGCCTGCTCTGCCTGTTCGTTATACTTCATAGCTTTCACGCGTGCTGCCTGCGGCAGAAACCATAACGGAATACTGATGCCAGCCTGAAAGCCCTGAAAGCGTTTCGAATTATTGAAATACACTTCACTTGTATTAATGGTTTGATAACCTATCAACGACTGATTAAAATAACCAACCATAAAATCAGGCATTGCCCGTGCAACTTCAACATGTTTTTTATGAGATGCGATATCTACTTGCTGCTTTGTAAAATGAAGCATCGGATTTTCTGAAACAGCAGCAGTGTCGAAAGCACTATACTTCAACTCTTCTAACTCAATATCTGCTAACGTAATTGAGTCTGTTGTAAACATGAGCGTCTGCAACTGGCGTTTCATGATGAGTTGATCGGCTTTGTTTTGTTGCAGCAAATTATGAATGTCATTGGCTTGAGTTTGTGCTGTCGTCTTTTCAAGCAATGTTCCTTCACCTGTTGTATAACGAAGTGTTGCTGCCTTTGCTACGCCGTTAAATATACTGTCTTGTCTCAACAACAGATTCTCGTATGACTTATAGTATAGCAATTGATAATAAACCTGCTTCACCTGAAATACAATTTCATTTTCAGTAGCAGCTTTTTTGTACTCAGCCGCTTTAATGCCAGATCTGCCCAATGCCGCTTGCTCCGTGAATACCGTAGGAAAAGGAATGGTTTGAATGATAGAGATGTTGTTATCATTCCTGGCAATACTGTTGTACTGACCATACATCAAATCGATTGCCGTCTTAGGGATCTCTGTTGCAGTTCGCTTTAGTTGCTTTTGTTGTTCAATATTTAACGAAGCAGATGTGATCATCTTATTGTTCTTCAAACTTTGTTGAATAGCTTGCTCAAGAGTGATAGCTGACGGATTTTGTTGTGCTTGTGAGAAAGCTGGAATAGAAAGAAGCGCTATAACAAGCATAGCAATTTTAGAAGTCTTCATAGAAGTACTAATTCGTTCGAAATAAATATATAAAACAGGAAGCACCACCAGTGTTAGCAACGTAGCTGTAATCAATCCACCAATTACAACAGTAGCTAGTGGGCGTTGAACTTCAGCACCTTCAGAACCTGAGATTGCCATGGGCAAAAATCCAAGTGAAGCTACTGCTGCCGTCATAATTACCGGACGGAAACGTGTAAAGGTTCCGCGCAACACAATTTGTTTAACGTCTTCCAACCCCTCTGCTTTAAGTCTATTGAATTCTGAAATAAGAACTATACCGTTCAATACCGCCACACCAAACAAGGCAATAAACCCAACGCCTGCCGATATGCTAAACGGCATACCCCGAATCCACAAAGCCATAATACCACCAATAGCAGAGAGCGGAATAGCTGAGAAGATGAGCAAGCTCTGCTTCATAGAATTAAAAGTAAAAAAGAGTAAGATAAATATCAGCAACAGTGAAACAGGTACTGCAATACTCAAACGAAGTCGGGCTTCCTGCAAATTCTTAAAGGTACCTCCATACGTAACGTAGTAGCCTGGTTCAAACTTAATCTTCGATTCAATCTTTTGCTGAACTTCACGAACAATGCTTTCAACATCACGACCACGCACATTAAAGCCCACCGTTATTCTGCGCTTCGCATCATCACGCTGAATCTGGTTAGGACCAATTACCATAGATACATCCGCTACCTGTTGTAAAGGAAGTTGATTTCCATTAGGAGCCGTGATGTATAAATTCTTTACATCGTCAAGGCTGATACGATTTTGCTGATCAAGACGCACAACAAGATCAAAACGCTTTTCACCTTCATAAACATAGCCAGCGCTCTGACCCGCGAATGCTGTGTTGATAGTTGTATTTATTTCCTGAATGTTCAATCCGAATTGAGCAATCTTCTCACGATGAAACTTAACAACGATCTGTGGCAAGCCTGTAACCTTCTCCACATATAAATCTTGTGCTCCTACTATGGATGGAAATAATCTGGCTATCTGGTTAGCATAGCTGGTAAGTTTATCAAGATCTTCACCGAATACTTTTATCACCACATCCTGTCGGGCACCAGTCATCAGTTCGTTGAAACGCATCTGTATAGGTTGTTGAAATCCATACGTAACACCAGGGATATTATCTTCCAGTTTACGTTGCATCTTCTCGGCCAGTTCATCACGGTCAGAAGCACTCACCCACTCCGATCTGTCTTTCAGAATGATCATCAGATCTCCTGCTTCCAGTGGCATTGGGTCTGTTGGTATCTCTGCCGAACCAATCTTGGAAACTACTTCTTTAACTTCAGGAAAGTTCTTCAATAATACTCCTGCAGACTGTTGTGCCTTGTCTACCGTTTCTGAAAGACTGCTTCCTGTAAGAAGTCGCGTATCGACAGCAAAGTCGCCTTCATCTAATGTTGGAATGAACTCAGCTCCAAGTAACGTAAATACCAGCAGGCTTGCGGCCAGAAAAACAATGGCAACACTAACCACAACACCCTTATAGTTTATTGCAAACCTGATAACCGGATCATAAACCCGATGCATGAAACCAATCAGACGATCAGAAAATGTTTTTTTATGCTGAATGTTTTTACTCAGACAGAGTGCACTCATCATTGGTATATAAGTAAGTGAAAGGATGAATGCTCCAAGAATAGCAAAGCTTACCGTCTGCGCCATAGGCTTGAACATCTTACCTTCTATTCCAACCAATGCGAGAATAGGAATATAAACAATGAGGATAATGATTTCGCCAAAGGCAGCTTTGCTCATAATCTTTCCTGCTGAATGATATACTTCATCATCCATTTCAGTTTGTGTTAATTTCAGATTGATTGTTCGAAGTCCTAAATGATGCATGGTAGCTTCAACAATGATGACGGCACCGTCGATGATCAATCCAAAATCAATAGCACCCAGGCTCATCAGATTACCTGAGACTCCAAAGAGATTCATCATCGCGATAGCAAATAGCATCGCCAATGGAATAACAGAAGCTACTACAAGACCAGCGCGAAGATTACCCAACAGAAGCACCAGTACAAAAATTACAATAAGAGCTCCTTCTGCTAAATTTTTAGTAACGGTATGAATAGCCTTGTTAACTAACTTGGTCCTATCAAGAAAGGGTTCGATAGTTACGCCTTCCGGTAACGTCTTTTCGATCAGTGCTATTCTTTCTTTAACACTGGCAATTACTTTAGATGAGTTAGCACCTTTTAGCATCAACACAAGACCACCAACAACTTCACCTTCCTGGTTACGTGTCATGGCACCATAACGTATGGCGTGACCAAACCTCACATCAGCTACATGACGGATCAACACAGGTGTGCCATTGGAATTTGTTTTCACAACAACATTAGAAATGTCGTCAATAGAAGTAAGCAGTCCTTCTGAGCGAATAAAATATGCATTTGGTTTTTTGTCGAGATAAGCACCACCCGTATTCTGATTGTTGGTTTCAAGAGCTTTGAAAACATCGGTGACACTGATATTAAAACTACGCAGCCGTTCAGGATTAAGACTGATTTCATATTGTTTTAAGAGTCCACCAAAACCACTTACATCAGCAACACCAGGCGTGCCTAATAATTGGCGACGTACAATCCAATCTTGGATAGTACGCAGTGTCATTGCATCATATTTATTTTCGTAACCTGTCTTCGGACGAATTACATATTGCAAGATCTCACCTAGACCTGTTGATACCGGCGCCAATTCCGGGCTTCCTGCTCCTGCTGGTATGCGCCCTTTAGCTTCATTCAATCGCTCACTTACTTGTTGCCGTGCCCAGTAAACATCAATATTATCCTTAAACACCATGGTGACAACAGAAAGACCGAAGCGAGAAAAAGAACGAACTTCTTCAATACCCGGAATGGTTGCCATGGTTTGCTCAATGGGAAACGTAACGAGTCGCTCTATGTCCTGAGCTGATTGTGAGGGAGCAACCGTTAAAATCTGAACCTGATTGTTAGTGATGTCAGGCACGGCATCGATAGGAAGTTGAGTGACCGAATATCCTCCCCATATAATCAATGCCACCGTGAAGAGGCCAATGATCAATTTATTTTTTATAGAAAAAAGAATAATCCTGTTAAGCATAGTAACATGTTGAAATAATACCATAACAACTTTAACTCACATCACACGACGGAGTTGAAGTCATTTAAAATTCAGAATGGCTGCGGAATTATACCCTGGGCGGTTGCCAGATTTCAGAGAGATAAGAAGAAGGAATAAATTTCTTATACAACACAGGATAAGAAACTGATCCTGTATCAGAAGCTTTTTCAGTAAGTTCAATTTTAACGACAGGTAAAATTACTGTCTGCACTACTGCACAATGTCCAAAGTCTTTAAAGGGCAACTCCATGTCACGTGCATCATGGTCTTGTGGTGTTGTATAATGAAGCGTTAGAAATTGAAAAAATGTTAAATCTCCATTTACTTTCTGATGTTCATTAAAATGCTGAATTAACACCGGAAGCTTAAAAAGCTGGTGAAGCTCCGTGAAGGAGAAAGCATAGATGCAAATTAATACGATGGAGACAGTGCGTTTCATTTGATTCTGTGGACGCAAAGATAATCAAAATTACAACGCATAATTAAGCTTTTTATAACGGCCTTATATAAGTCGAAGTCATAGATACAGTCATCCTTCTCCTGTGGAGAGGGAACGAGGGTGAGGCCAATCACCATTTCACTCCAAACAAACCCTTTTTTCCATCGGGATAGTATCCCTCCACCAGAATACCGCCACGTTTAAACTCCAATATCCTGTTAAGGTCTTCAACATTATCAACAGCAATTTTATCGATGAAGCCTATGATAAAGCCATCCTTTACGCCAGCTTCTTTCCATTTACCAGGACGAACATTTTTTATACGCACACCACCTTCAAGCTGAACTTTTATAAGCTCCTTGTAGCGAACATCTTCTACCGTAGCACCACCCAATTCATACGATACATCTCTTTTTATAACTGTTTCTGTTCCTTCATTATTTTTGAGTCGTGCTTTTACATTGGTTGTGTTGCCTTTACGCAAATACGTAACATCAATTTCTTTCCCAGGCCGGTTACGAGCTACCCACTCCTGCAATTCAGAAACTGTACTCACAGGATGTTTGTTAATCGCAACAATTACATCTCCCGTGGTGATTCCAGATTGATCAGCAGCACTCCCTGCATTTACACGACTCACCAATACACCCTGACTTATGTTTAAATTTAAATCTTCGGCAATGCTGGCGTTCACATCCGTAATCTGAATGCCAAGTAATCCACGTTGAACTTCACCAAACTCCAGCAGATCATCCATTACTTTTTTCACAAGACTTACAGGTATAGCAAATGAATATCCGGCATAGCTTCCCGTTGACGTTGCTATGGCAGAATTTATTCCTATTAATTCTCCTTTAAGATTTACCAACGCTCCGCCACTGTTGCCTGGATTAACGGCTGCATCAGTTTGAATAAATGCTTCAACCTGCAGGTTGTTCTTGTCTCGTAGAATTCCAATGTTTCTTGCTTTGGCACTTACGATACCAGCCGTTACTGTTGAGTTTAAATCAAATGGATTACCTATTGCTAAAACCCATTCACCAGGATTGATAGCATCTGAATCACCATAGCTAACAAAGGGAAGATTTCTGGATTTGATCTTTAGTAACGCGAGGTCTGTGCTCGGATCTGTTCCTATAACTTTAGCATAGAAGCGCTGATTATTATTCATCACCACTTCAATAGTGTTGGCATCTTCAATAACATGATTGTTGGTTACGATATAACCATCATCCGAAATGATCACACCAGAACCCGATGCTCGTGCCGGAGCATCAAAATAATATTCAAGAGGATTAACGCTGAAATCACCAGGGCCATACGCTGTTCTGATATGCACCACTGCCGCTGTAACTTTTTTCGCCGGACTCAGAAAATTTAATTGATCAGGAACCCGATAGGCAGTATCATGATCGTAGCTGGTAAGCTTAATGTGCTGGCGCTCTTCAATGGAATTATACGGTACAATAGAATCAAAATAACGCAGGGTAACGATCGATCCTAAAATACCTCCTACACATGCCGCCATTAAAACAATAATGATGAAAATAGATCGCTTCATATCTTGCCCATTTAAGTAAAGAAAGTTAACGCTTATTTATCAAAATCACTCTAAAGGTCTAGGCAGCGATTCGCTGAGTAAGTAAAGATTGGTGCTCAGTTGCTATCTATAATGTTGGCTGCCTGAAAATCAACCTCGATGCTAAAGGGCTAGTGGCTCATGTTAAAATTAGCATCAAATTCATCTAAAAATGCCATTATGTCAGTCGTATTTAATCAATTTTTATAAAACCAAGCCATATTGTCCTGATTTTCAGCTTAAATGATCGTCGGCATATTTTTCCCTATAAGCCAGTCATGTTTAAAGTATAACATGTTTAACCCTAAAAATTTAAAAATTATGAGCTTAGTAAGGTATAATTCTGCAGTGAATGATTTCGTTCCTACTTCATTCAACAATCTGATTGATCGTTTCTTTAATGAATCGTTAAGTCGTGCTGGTGGTTCATCTTATTCATTTGTGCCTAAAGTTGATATTGTTGAAAACGAAACGGCGTACGAAATCCAGGTGGCTGTTCCCGGTGTAGCGAAGGAAGATTTCAAAATTGATTTGAATGACAACCTTTTGACTATAAGTGGTGAGCGTAAGTTTACCAAGGAGAAAAAAGAAAACAACTTCCATTCTATTGAGACTCAATATGGAAACTTCAAACGTTCATTTTCATTACCTGAGAATGTTGACGCTTCCAAAATATCAGCTCAATATGCTAATGGCATTTTGGAAATCACAGTTCCAAAAGATGAGAAGAAAGTATTGAAGGCTTCTATCAAGGTCAACTAATTTCAGAGTTGATCAGGGCCAACTAATTTAAGAAGTGGGTTTGAGTGGGTGGGCGCTCCTCTTCCGGTGTTCGGAGGGAGCGCTTTTTTATTTATTCTAAAATGATTTTAAGCTACGGTGAGCTCTTTGAAAATATTTTCTAACGAACTCTCCTCTTGTTTTAATCCTACCAGTGATAAGTTTTTATCAGCAGCAAATCTAAAAAGCTCAGGACGAACATCAACACCAGGCTTAGCAATGACTTTAAATTTAAAACCATCTATGAGTGTTACATTCTCAACACCGCTTAGTGTTTGAAAATCTTCAACGCTAACACCTCCCTCAAACTCCACAATCACGCTTAACACACGACCATTATCTTTCATCAGGTTTTCAAGATTATCATCAGCCACAATCTCACCTTTGTTAATCACAACAACACGATTGCAAAGTGCCTGAACCTCCTGCATGATGTGCGTGGAAAATATTACAGTCTTATCTTTACTGATATCCTTGATCAACTTACGAATTTCTATAATCTGATTCGGATCAAGACCCGTGGTGGGCTCATCAAGTATTAATACTTTCGGATTATGAATCAGCGCCTGCGCCAGACCTACACGCTGACGATACCCTTTGGAAAGCGACTCTATCAATTTATTTTGTTCACGCGTCAAGCCACAAAGTTCAATCATCTCTCCCACTCGCTTTTTCAATTCATTACCTCCCAGGCCATAAAGCTTACCAACAAACTGAAGATACTCATGCATATAGAGATCTGTATATAGTGGATTATGCTCAGGCAGATATCCTGTAATGCGTTTTATTTCAATGGGATTTGTTGTTACATCTAAACCACTTACCATAACCTTGCCTGAAGTTGGTGGTAAATAACTTGTGGCAATCTTCATGGTGGTGGATTTACCTGCACCATTCGGTCCGAGAAAACCTACGATCTCACCCTCTTCAACATTAAATGAAATATTATTAACAGCCTTTTGCTGTCCGAAAATTTTAGTGAGGTTAGAAATATGAAGTGACATAGTTGTGCAAAGTAAAAGCTATTTTTTTAAACACAATAGTTCAAGGTTTACAGTTCCAGGTTAGCTGGCGCAAACAACCTGGAATCTTGAACTCGAAACTTGACCTAATGACCATTGATCGATAACTATAGACTGAGAACTATTTATGTTTTGCACTAATAAAATCAGGCACCTTACATCCATCCTTACGTCGGGTATCTGCCAGATGAAAGATTTTCCATTCGTTATTAATCTTAACAAGTTGAAAAGCATCTACTCCACAGTGGCTGAATTGATTTCCTAAGTAGAATGCATAGTCGCACCAAACCTGGGCGAAAGCTCCATCTATTTGTGTTGTATAATTCCAGGTCTCTTCATACCAAACATCTTTATGCAGTGAGGCCACGGCATTTAAAAAATCCTGAATGGAATCTTCATGCGTAAGCTTTGTCGATCCATCTTTATTTATTGAAACAGTTGCCAGTGTAACCTTACTGGAGAATGTTGAATGAAGAAGAGCACTGTCCCCCTTTTGCATGCTTTCAAAAAGCCGGTGAACTACTTTTTCAACGGCCGCAGTTTCGGGATTTACAACCTGCGATGTTGCGTTGAAAATTATAAGCAAACTTAAAGCATTCAGAAGTACCAGAAATTTTCTCATATAGGGGGTGTTCCGCGTAAGTTGCAAAGGTAGCCTTCTGATGGAAGAATATGCCTGCACCCGTGAAAGAATTTGATATGCCTGAATATGAAGAATATATCTTAATTTTAGGGTTGTATAATCCTGATCATGAATAATAAAAAACACTTCCTCCTCCTATTTCTGATTGGGCTTTCAGCTCTCCATTTGTCAGCACAGAAAGCCGATAGTCTTAAAGCCGTACTCGATACTGCTAAAGGCATTTATAAAGTAAAAACCTTGAATGAATTATTCAGGGCCAATCTTCTTTCTGACCCAAGCAAAGCCCTGGCTTATACACATGAGGCATTGGCTATGGCAACTGAAATTGGTGACAAAAGAGGTATGGCGGCCTCTAACAATAATCACGGTGTTGCCTATAGAAATCAGGGCGCGCTTGATAAGGCACTTGAGTACTATCTGAATTCTCTAAAGTTATACCAGGAGTTAGACAACAAAGAAGGTATAGCCACTACCAAAAATAACATCGCTAATATCTATTCCATCAAAAAAGATTTCGCGAGAGCATTGCCCTACCTTGAAGAGTCATACCAGATGTTTGTAGCGCTCGGTGCACAACCTCAGATTATTGGCTCTATGAATAATCTTGGCAATCTCTATAGTGATATTCAGTTGAATGAGAAGGCTATGAAATACTTTAACGATGCTTATGAGCTAAGCGAGAAAGCAGGTGATAAATTTGCCGATCCACTTATTAACATTGGAAACTTGTATTTCAAAGATCGCAATTACAAACTTGCTATTGAATACTATGAAAAAGCATTAGCTATCGAAAAGGAAGAGAACAACAGACTTGGCCAGTTGAACATTGTTACTAATCTGGGTATTACCTACACCAAAGCAAACGAGACTGTAAAGGCATCGGCATATTTAAAAGAAGCATTGGCCTTAAGTGAAGAACTCAATGCCTCCACCAACCTTCCCACCGTTTATAAAACCAGCGCTGAAAATTATGCCAAGCAAGGCAAAATGAAAGAAGCGTATGAAACTCAATTGAAGTATGA
>DATJHZ010000366.1:0-11707 GCA_035493595.1 Cyclobacteriaceae bacterium
AGTGGAATCGTTCAAATATCCAATGTATGTATTGCCTTCTTTATCCAATTGAGATGAATACTTATCACCTAGCAGCTGAATAATTGAAATGATATTATTGACAGGTGACTTTATATCATGTGAGACGATGTATGAAAATTCCTCCAGCTCAGTATAACGTTCATGTAAATCTTTTCTGCTCTTTTCAAGTTCAATATTTTTCTTACGAAGTTCAAGAACAATCATAGTCTGGTTTGCCAATGAACGCAATGAAGCCTTCTGATTTTCTGTTAGCTCTCTGGGCTTCCCATCTATAACACATAATGTTCCTAAGGCAAATCCTTTATCGTTCACTAGTGGCACACCAGCATAAAAAATAACATGAGGGTCTCCCACTACCAGTGGATTGTCTTTAAATCGGATATCCTCCCGGGAATCAGACACCACTAAAATATCTTTTGGATTATTAATAGCATGTGCACAAAATGCATATTCACGTGACGTTTCAGATGAATCTAATCCAATCTGAGATTTAAACCATTGGCGGTTAGTATCAATGAGTGTGATCGTTGAAATTGGAGTTTGACAAATTTCAGAAGCTATGCGTGTAATGTCGTCAAAATCTTTTTCTGGTAGCGTGTCCAGAATTTCATACTCGGTCAAGGATCTTAACCTTTCTTTTTCATTTACAGGAATACTGGGAGCTACCATTGTTTTTCAAAGCTAGATTACTGGGTAAACAATCATTGTAAACAAATGGTTTATCGGGTAATAAATATCATTGTTCCTTAGAACCATTAATCATTCGCTCAATCCGCTTATCAGGTATGAGCCACATCAACGCAACGAAAACATAAATGCTTCCGGCAATCCACGGACTGATGGCTGTTGATGCAATTGCTGTAATGTATAGTACTGGTGATGATTTGCCTTTTAAATCATTACCAATAGCTTTTGCCAGCACTGAATCTTTGCCGCCATTTGTACGAATAATTTTTTGCTGAAGTAAATAATAGGCCAGACCAGCCATTGCCAGCACAACACCATAGAGTGCTACGGGCACAGGTGCAAAGTTGTTCTCACCCATCCATCCCGTAGTAAACGGAACAAGTGATAACCAGAAAAGTAAATGAAGATTAAACCATAAAATACCACCACTAACTTGTTTTACTGTATGCAGCATGTGGTGATGATTATTCCAGTAGATGCCCAGATAAATAAAACTGAGAATGTAACTTAGCAATACAGGCAATAACGGTTTGAGTGAATTGAAATCAACACCGTGCGGAACTTTAAGTTCCAATACCATAATGGTAATAATGATGGCAATAACACCATCACTAAATGCTTCTAACCTCCCTTTATTCATACTATGACGTCAGCTACTTGTTAGATGAAACTACGCTCCAAACTAAACAAATGCAAACAATAATTTCAGATATTGAAGTATTAGCATTTGGAGACAGCTAATGCTTCAATGTAAAATCTTACTTATAACCCAAAGATTTCATCAGACCTGAAATTATTATAAAAAGTATTTTACTAAAAATCCCGAAGGGATGACATGATGATAGCCCGGAGTTAAAACTCCGGGCAAAGAAAAAATAATGGGTACCGTGTCGACTACAAATTATCCATGAAAAAGAAAATGCTCACGACACGACATGATTCAAGTAGTGACGTCGAAATAAATTACCGGTTCTTATCTTCAATCATATTCAGCATTTTTAAAGTAGCTGTAATGGCAGCTGCCTGCTGATCAGATTCAAAGCCTCTGGTTTTAAATGTTCTTCCATCGAGCTCCCAGGTAATTATCGTCTCAACAAAAGCATCTGTACGTCCACCTGGAGGAATGGAAATTTTATAATCTATCAGATGAGGAAGCTTTTTATTAAACTTATCGTAGATCGATTTCACGGCTTGCATGAAGGCATCGTATTGTCCATCACCTGTAGAAGTAGCTTCATGTACCTCTCCATTGATTTCAATACTTAGTGTTGCTACTGGTTTCAGATTGTAAACATGGCTGGAGTAGTAATTGCGTATTTTGATGCGCTCCTGAAATGATTCACGACCCAACACATCAGAAATAATATACGGCAGATCTTCTGTTGAAATATTTTCTTTCTTGTCTCCAAGTTCAACTACACGCTGCGTAACTTTTCGCAGTGCTTCCGGGTCAAGTTCTATACCTAACTCTTCCAGATTTTTCTTGATGCTCGCATTGCCTGAAGTTTTTCCTAACGCATACTTACGCGTACGACCAAAACGTTCAGGCATAAGTTCATTGTGATAGAGATTGCCTTTGTTATCACCATCGGCATGAACACCACAGGTCTGTGTAAATACATGTTCACCAATAACAGGTTTGTTATTAGGCACACCAATACCAGAAAATACTTCTACTAATTTACTTACGTTATAAAGTGTAGACTCATCTATAGAGAAGTCTGCATGAAGATGATCTTTTAACAACGCTACTACACTAGAAAGTGGCGTATTGCCCGCACGTTCACCAAGACCATTCACTGTTACATGAAGACCGGTAGCACCCGCCTTCACACCAGCAAAACAATTTGCTACAGAAAGATCATAATCATTGTGAGCGTGTAAATCGAATTTCTTTCCGGGGAATGCATCCACCATTTGCTTCACATAGTTGTACGCTTCATCAGGGTTTAAAACTCCAAGTGTATCGGGAAGCATGTAATGATCGATAGGCTGATCTTTCAATGCATTAACTAAAAAGAAAACATAGTCTGGCGAGTTGCGCATGCCGTTAGACCAGTCTTCAAAATAAACATTGACCTTGATACCCAATGATTGCGCGTATGCAATTGATTTTTTAATATCGCTTACATGCTCTTCAGGCGTTTTACGAAGCTGACCTTGCACATGCTTCAATGATCCTTTGCAAAGAAGATTAACAACTTTACCTCCGGCTTTATTAATCCAGTCGAGTGAACGATTATCATCAACAAAACCAAGTATCTCAATACGATCAAGAAAACCATTATCTGTTGCCCACTTTACAATTTTAGTAGCGGCATCAAACTCTCCATCTGAAATGCGAGCTGAAGCAATCTCAATGCGATCAACTTTCACTTCTTCTAAAAGCATCTTGGCAATATTCAACTTCTCAGTAGCCGTATATGACACGCCAGAAGTCTGTTCCCCGTCGCGCAGGGTGGTATCCATTATTTCGATATACATAGATTAACCTGCCTCTTGAATTCTTAGCAGCTCTTCCAAGCAAAAAAGCAGGACAGCAAAGTTATAAAATAATGAAAGAAGATATTAGAAAGGTAACGCTATATGAAAAGCATTTTTATCCTTACGACCATTTGTTTTTAGTCACTATTGTCAGCGTGATTTTGAACTAAATTATTTCAAGCGCCCACTTTGAATTTCACTTGTATAACACACTTCACACGCACGGGTTTACCTTCCTGACGGCCAGGTTCCCAATTAGGCATGGATCGAACTACTCGTTCTGCCTCTTTATCGCAATCAGCAAAGAATCCACGCATAGCATGCACGTCTTCAATAGAGCCATCGGCGTTGACTACAAAACTTACAAATACAGTTCCGTTCAATCGGGCTCGCATAGCAGTGATTGGGTACCTGATATTATTCGTTAAAAACTGATTCATGGCCGGCTGACCACCAACAAAATGCGGCTGCTGTTCTGCCAGTTCATAGATATTATTATCTGTACCTTCACCATCTTCGGTGCCTGTAGTACTACCTTCTTCTGTTGACGCTGTCTCTTCTGTTGGAGTTTCTTTTTTAACCTCCACTGGAGGTGGCTCTTCCGGAATTACAACATCGTCTTTGACTACTTCTGGTGGTGTGTATTTATCAACAGCTTTTACCGATGGAGCCGATGTTAATTTTGCAGGATTCTTTTCAATGGGTGGTGGTTGCTTGAGGTCAATATAAACAATGCTTTCAACCGCCATAAGGCCAGGAAGTTCTTTTGGCTTGAAAAGAGAAATGATAAGGGGTATGAGGATAAGCAATACCAGTAATGAAACGGTAATGATCACCCCTCTAAAAACATGCTTCTTATAAAGTTGGCGAATGATATAGGCCCCGTAATCTTTATTACGATTCTGAAATACCATCTCATCCCATTGCTCCATGGCGTAGCTTTCTGCATTCATCTCCGTCACTGATTTCTAATTATTTAGTAGCACGGTATCTGTTTTCAAAATCATCAACCCCAAAATTAAGCCAATCTTTCGACATCAAAATACATAAACATACGGAATAGTAAAACCCTGCGTTTAGTGGTAAAAAGCTAATTTTGCTCCCTTCCAAGGATGGTTTCATGCCATACCGAACAATTCCCGGCATCCTTGTAATCCATCTTCGTTCAATAGGTCACTATTCCATTCCACTTAATTCTGGGACTGTCTTAATTACAGCCCACAGAAAGATGAATAAAGGCACTGATTAGTTTTATGAAAGCGCTTCAGAACTGTAGAACAAAAAAAGAGGCTGCCTAACAGACAGCCTCACATTTAACAATAAGAAATAAATTTACTTATCGATTACAGAGATTGGAAAGTCGTTACCCGTGATATAACCTGTTGGGTACTGGGCTTGTCCTCCATGTTGTTTTGTCAATTCCGGTACTCGTTCTTCCATAAAGAATTTTAATTCGTTTACCGTTATCTTATGATCACCATTATCAGCTTTTCCATCAAGCGCTTCTAATAATGCATAGGTAAATACACCATGTTTCAATTCTTCAAACTCGGTAGCAAATTGTTTTGTACCACTTGATGCAATCATCACCACGCCTGAACTTCTGGCAAGCTGAACGATTGCCTTTTCATCTGTTGCAGCCGCACGTACATTAAGTGATTTCAATGCTCCGCCCGAGTGACAGGCATCCATCAGAATAATTTGTTTCTGAGATTTCACTTGCGTCAGATAACCTCTTAGCTCTGTGGCCGAAATTCCTCTGGCGGTTAATTGTGCCGGGTCACCATAAAGTTTAGTGATATCGGTTGGCACTAAGTAATATTCGTTATCGTGCTCTTCGTCTAATGTGCCGTGACCTGCATAGTAAAACAGAAATACATCTTCTGGTTTGGCTTTAGCTACGATAGACCTGAAGCCTTTCTCTATATTTTCTTTTGTAGCATCCTGATCATAGATTTCAATGCGGGTTACAGCTTTGAAAATATTCTTGCTTTTTTCAACAAGCTTGTCCGTAAATGCTGATGCATCGGGTTGCGCATAATTCAATGTGTAAGCAGCATTCTGGTATTTGTTAATACCAACGGCCAGAATATGAAGTGATGATGTAGCAATAACATCACCGGTATAATCAATATCCAATACATCAGCGCGTGATTCTATTTTCTGGTAATTGATAACCTTAACTTTAAATTCGTTTGTTTCATTACCCATTTCTACGGCGTAGGTTTTTACTACCTTCTGTCCTTCACCTGAAGTTTTTACTTCTTTATCACTGATGATGAGTTTATCATTCTGATAAATATCAACTTCTTCAACACCGCCACCACCATCATATACTTCAATAGTTAATGGAATTGTATGAG
This sequence comes from Cyclobacteriaceae bacterium, assembly GCA_035493595.1. Classification (GTDB taxonomy): domain Bacteria; phylum Bacteroidota; class Bacteroidia; order Cytophagales; family Cyclobacteriaceae; genus DATCRE01. The sequence goes on from DATJHZ010000366.1 coordinate 5,556, forward strand.
CCTGTGTATAAAACTTTCCTTTATCATATTTCAAAAGATCTGTCGAACGCGTAGTTACAGTTACATCAAAAAAGCCAACGGATGGTCTGTGAAGTTTTCCAAGATCAAAAATACGTTCACCTGATTCACGTAGTATATCCTCAACACGCCTGCCCTGAATAATACTCTTCTCCATTTCTTTCGGGCGATACAGAATTTCGAAGTATTGTTCAGCAGCAAAGAAATCTGCCAACTGGTTAATACCTCTGTTGATGTGCCATCCAAAATACTGACTGCCTGCAGACGAACATGAGAAATAACCACGAGGTGTCCAGCATACCCACTCATTATCTTCCGTAACAAAGAGCGTTGTGAACGGTATCACTACTTCACCTAATCCTTTATAAGCTTCTTCAATTTCTTTATAGGCTTTATTATTATTTGATTTCAGAAAATCAATAACCTGTTTCCATGCTGCCTTGGTTGGCTCCTTGGTTAAGGAGTCCATTGGCAATGAACTGAAAAACTTATCATAGTCATCGCCTTCAAAAACTTTTCGCAAGCTGGGTGCATAACCCGTCTCTGATAACTTCCATAGAATGATGGATTGATCTTCACCACCTGAAGCCATGTATTTACCATCAGGACTTAATGTGATCGCGCGAACTGCACCTGAGTGCCCAATAAACTCTTTACTGAGATAACCATTCTTATCAAACATCTTAAGAGAGAAATCGCTGGCTACCATCACGCTTCCATCGGCCATTCCCTTAAAACTTAAAATGCGACCGTCCTGATTAGGGTCGGTTTTTATAACTTTTCCCTTGGGTAATTCAATAGAGTTTTCACTTACCTGATTCAGGTCTTTGTTATAGTCTTTTGCTGGCGGAACTACGCCAGGATTTCTATCAATTGTAAGTGATGCAAAATTGAAACTGGATCTGTAATGAGGCTTGCCTGTCTTTGCTATTTCCTGAGATATAAAGAGTTCAAGATTTTCTCCAAAGGCAAGATCCTGAATGGCACTGCCTTTACCTTTTATGCGCCGAACGGTGAGTCCGTTGATAGGGTTCCATAATAGAATCTCATTGTTGGTTCCACCGGCTGACGCTACGGTATAGTTTCCACTTAAGGATGGTGAGAATGCTGCACTAAAAACAGTGTTGTCGTGAGCCTTATAATCTGTAAAACGAGATCCGGAAGGGATGCTCCAGCTCTGGCCGACACCTGTAATGTCCAAGCCAACCAGAATTTTTGCATCGTATGAAAATGCAATGGCGTTAATAGGATTCGAAAGCTTCTCTATTTCTTTTGCTACTGTGCCATCGGACTTCCACAAGATAAGTTCATTCTCAAAGCTACTGCTGGCCAGGTATGTACCATCAGGTGAGAAGATAACTTTATCAATAAGGCCCTTATGTCGCTTCAATACTTTGGGTTGAAACTTTGTTACGCCTTTATCTAAACCGCCCAGCCCAAACAACAACACATCTTTACTTTGTTGTGCAACGGCCAGATCTTGTGTTTTAGGATTAAATGAGATGCATGAAGCCCCTGATAATAAAGGAAGGCTTGCTACAGTTGTAAGCTCCTTTGAGCCATCTACTTTCCATACTCTTACCGTATTGTCATCGCTACCACTGGCCAGGTATGTTCCTGTGCCGCTAAAACTTAAAGTATTGATAACATTGGTATGACCAACGGCCGTGCTGACCTGTGTATTCTTTTCAAGGTCTATTATGATTATGTAATTTTCTTTTTCAGAGCTAACGGGATAACCCGCAACAGCCAGGTATTTGCCATCAGGCGATATAGCAGAGGCATATAGCATACCTTCGGGGCCATCACCAATTTGCGATTCGAATTTCTTTAGCATTTCCCCAGATTCGGGGTTCCAGATGCGGATAGTTTTATCCTCGGATACTGAAATGAGCTTATGCCCATCAGGAGTAAATAAAAGGTTATGGATTTTGGCCGAATGACCCATCGGATTTATGACGATCCTCGGGGCTTGTGCAACGCTTTTGAGGGACATTACCACTAAAACCAAACACAGACAATGATTAAGCCTTGACATGTTCATAGTTTTTGGAAATCAGTAGGTAAAGTTAGACTATAATAACGGTAAAGTAAAATGACCGTTTTGTCCCTTTCTACATCCCAAAAAACGCCGATTCAAAGTCTTAATGTAAAGAATTCAGAGGCTTTAATGCTCCTTGTCGTTCTCCTTCAGTCAATGATCTTGCTTGGATAGTTTTTTTAGTTTTTCGGCGCTCCAAAAAAGCACGCTGAAAAACATTATAAATGCTGTAAAAACAAAAATCATAAGCAGTAATTATTAGTAGTGGTTGATGAATCAAATGTCAAAAGAAAGCCTGATGTAGAATTGACAGAGAGAGCAAGTCAGGCACAGAAGTAAGTTTCGAGAGGGTTTTGATCAATTTTTGGATGCCTTTAAATACGTAATTTTATGCACCCCATTGAAACTGGCTAAAAACCAAACAGATAATATTCAGTTAATAATAAAGAGCCGCTTATATTGCGTCATAAAAATTTTATAGAGTTCTTAAAAAATCAGATTATGAGTAGATACTGCCCAAAGTTTTCGATAACCTTAATTCTTACCATACTAACATGGGGTGCGTTTGCGCAACAGGCCGATACCACCGAAACACCAAAAGATTGGTTTCTGCGCGATCCGGAAACAGACCACGTACTCGGCGTTAGTGCAGAAAAAACATATTCAACTTTATTAAAAGGCAAGCCCTCTACTACTGTTCTTGTTGCGGTAATTGATTCTGGCATTGATATTAATCATGAAGATCTAAAAGATATCATCTGGACTAATGAAGATGAAATTGCCGGTAATGGAATTGATGACGATAAAAATGGATACGTTGATGATGTGCATGGATGGGATTTTATTGGCGGCAAAAACGGTAACGTTGATCACGACAACCTGGAACTTACCCGTGAATACAAACGTCTGAAAGCGAAATATGAAAATGCTGATGAAACCAAAATCGGCAAGAAAGAAAAAGAAGAATATGCATACTGGAAAATAGTAAAAGAAGATTTCGAAAAATCTGCCGGCGATGCAAAACGCAAATACGATTTCTATCAAAGCATCTATGACAACATTAGTTTTGGAAACGATACGCTAAAGCAAATACTTGGTGTAAAGCAACTAACACCTGAACTTGTTGATGGCGTTACTTCAGAAGATAAAAGAATACAAATTGCAAAAGGCTCTGTTGCTATCATTTTTCAAAAGGCCGGACCCGATGCCAATGTAGATGAGGTTCTTCAGGAACTGAAAGGTGCTGTAGACTATTTTGGAGACCAGGTTAAATATGGATACAATCCTGATTTTGATGGACGTGCTGTGGTGGGTGATAATTATAGCAATCTCGAAGAGACAGCGTATGGAAATAATGATGTGAAAGGACCGGATGCAACACACGGTACTCACGTTGCTGGTATCATTGGTGCAAACCGTAAAAATGAAATCGGTATAAAAGGTATAGCGGACAACGTTCGTATCATGTCAGTGCGTGCTGTGCCTAATGGAGATGAACGTGATAAAGATGTAGCGAATGCTATTCGTTATGCTGTAAACAATGGAGCAAAGATTATTAACATGAGCTTTGGTAAAGCTTACTCTCCTAACAAAGAAGCTGTAGATAAAGCTGTAAAGTATGCTGAATCTAAAGGCGTACTATTAATACACGCGGCTGGTAATGATGGTAAAAACAATGACTCAGATAAAAACTTTCCAAATCGCTATTATCTTAAGAAAGGAAAAGAAGCTAAAAACTGGATTGAAGTTGGAGCGGCCGCATGGGGTGCGAATAATGAAATGGTTGCCTCTTTCTCTAACTATGGAAAAAAATCAGTTGACCTGTTTGCTCCTGGTGTAGAGATCTATTCAACTACGCCTGAGAATACATATAAAAATGAAAGTGGAACCAGTATGGCCAGCCCTGCTACTGCAGGCGTTGCAGCATTAGTCATGTCGTATTTCCCTGAGCTAACAAGCGCACAGGTAAAAGAAATCCTCAGACAATCAACGCGTAAGTTTGATAATCTGAAAGTAAACAAGCCAAACGATAAGGATGCTGATGAAGATAAAGAAGAGCAGATAAACTTCAGTGACCTGAGCAGTACCGGTGGTTTGGTTAATGCTTATGATGCTGTTAAACTTGCCATGACATACAAAACCAAGAAAACTGAGAAGTAATAATTCCTGGTCATTACCTTAAAAGAAAAACCTGTTGATAACCTCAACAGGTTTTTTTTATTCACCCAATATAAGTGAGACGATAGAGTAATATTTACCGAGGTCAATACCGACTTTGGATGTAACCCAGTGTCCATTCTTCTATTTGCTCCTTTTGATGTTGATCAAAAATCAACCTTGACGCGTGTTTTAGCGCAGTAGGTGCAAGGGTAACTTTCATTATGCCAAAATACATGCATTATGAAAACCATCTACATAATCATCATCCTTCTCTTTCTCACCACCTCACACTCCACATCCTTATTGGCAAATGATAAACGTGCTGGATTTTACATGTCGGATTCTATATGCGAGACATCCATGACTTTCCGATCGGTTAATAACCTGGTGATATTGGCTGTAACTATTAACAATGATCTTCATGTTAATCTGGTAATGGACACAGGCTGTCGAAATCTTGTTTTGTTTGGCAGAAAGTTTCAGAAGCATTTTTCCTTTGAGCCATCACACATGGTTCAATTTTCAGGACTAGGCCAGGGCAATGCCTTACAAGGCAGGTTATCATTAGGAAATACTATTTCCATTGGCGCTATACAGGGTGAAAGAATTCCTGTTATAGTGGTGCCATCAAAAAATGTATTCGAATATATGAATGAGGTTGATGGTGTTATCGGGTATGATCTTTTATTTCGATTTGAAGTGGAGATAAACTCAATAGCCAAACGAATTATTTTTAGACCTGCAATGCTCACAGCCATCACGGAAGGTTATACTAAAATACCTATGCACATTAATGATTCAGCGCCCATATTAAATTCATCCATTATATTCAGCACTAACAATGAGGTTTGCGATCTGATGATTGATACAGGCTCTTCATTAGGACTTCTGCTTAAAACTACAAATATTGAAAAGTTTAACATGCCTAATCGCGCCGAAGTATTGGGTCGTGGTCTCAACGGACTCATTAAAGGTTATAATTTAACTGTTGATAAATTAACATTACATGGTTATGAGATGATATCTCTGCCTACAAGCATTACAGAATCGCCATGGCACAACTATGCCTCTATAGGCATGGAGATACTTAAAGACTACATCGTCATTTTAAATTATCACAAAGAATATATTGGCTTGAAAAAATTGGACGTGGGCTCTATCAATTTATGACAGTGATGAAAAATACGTACGTATTTAAATAATGGCACAACCGGAAAAATACCAGCCTTTTATATTTTCACCTCCGTAAAAGTATTTTTTAATTGAGCAGAAAATAATTTCTATTATGCTCAATAAAAACATATACCCGAAGGGTTATGGATTAACTTCTTTTAGAATAGCGCTAATTTTTATTTTACTGGCGCATACAACCTTGCTCTTTAGTCAGTCCTACACAACAATTAAATCTGGTGACTGGAATGATCCAACAATTTGGTCTCCAGCACATCCTTCGGGCTATCCTACTTCAGCAGATCAATTTATAACTATTTCAAATTCCCATCATGTTACTGTCCCTGCAAATCTCTCGATAACAGCAGATGAAATGATTATTAATGGCACGCTTGAAATTACGTCCAATGCCAGTCTTACTATTACAAATGGTCCAGCAACTGATCTACAACTCACAGGTACGTTGAATGTATATGGAACATTAAAACTTTCTGACCAGGCAACTCATACAGGATTAACCAGTAGTAACACAACATTTTATCCAGGCAGTCGCTACAGTCATCTTTATACAGTAACAGAAGGTATTATTCCATCTGCTTCATGGAATTCGACATCCACTCTTGAAATAACTGGCTATACTACATATTCGTCAGCAACAGCATCAGGCAACTGGAATCAAAGTTTTGGCAACGTTGAATGGAACTGTGTACTTCAATCTACCAGAATGAAAATGAATGGATTGCTTCAGAATATCACTGGCAAC
>DATJHZ010000367.1:0-6288 GCA_035493595.1 Cyclobacteriaceae bacterium
TGATTTTACGTAGATATCACGAACACCTGCTTTCCCATGATCTTTCATTTTTTTTGCTACCTGCGGAAAAATAAAATTAGCGATGGCAAGTGTTGGAACTTCAAACAAATTTGCCAGACGAATTGCCGGGTTGTAAGAAGCTACTGCACTCGTTGATATTACCCGACCTATTAACCAGCTATCGGTACTGCGCATAAACATGGAACTTATGTTCGTTCCGAAAGTATATTTTCCGAAGTGAAATAATTTAGACAAGAGTTTTCTGTCTACAAAATTAACAAGCTTCAGCAAGTCCCTGACATACGGGTAACCTACTATTGTACCCACAGCTGTTCCTATCATTTGAACAATAGCAAGCTCAACCAGCGTAACGTTTTTATGAATGATGAAACATACAATTATATAAACCGCCAGAATACCCATGCGAACAACGTTGCAAATAAATATGGCTTTGAACTGAAGCTTTGTCGTCTGGAGATATTCAAAATGCAAGTATGGAATGAGAATTACATTGTGCAGCGCATAAATAAAGAACAGTGCATCAAGACCTGATGCTTTCCAGAATGTAGCCAGCGGAATGGCCAAGATCACCAGCAGTACACTTGTTGATGCAGCAACAATAAAGTGAAGCGTTAATGAGGTTGTAATCACTGAGCTTCTGTCTTTCTCATCGGCGCTTACCAACGTAGTAATAAATGGATTTCGGATAAAGCCTGCACGCATCATCTCCAATATAGATGTGACACTGGTGAACAGTACCCAGATACCAATTTCAGCTTTAGGCACAATGCGAACCATGAACATCACATTGAGAAAGCCAAAACCTAAAATGGCTATCCTGTTAATTAATGAAAATGCACCATGACTAAACCAGCGCGCGTACCCAGATCCAGATGAATTCAATTTGAAACGTGTTTATGATTTAGTACTTCGAAAAAAGTCACGCTGCTTCAATTACAGCCACACTTATGCAAAAGTACGATTCTTTTTAAATTTTTATTTAAAATCTATAGATTTGATAGATTTTAATATCTTTGTACCACTCAATGCAAATACAAAAGCCCCTGAAATCAGAACGAAATCATATATTATTTTCACCAATAACAGCATTGCAACCGTATGCTTTCTAAGAAATGCCAATATGCCTTGCATGCACTACTCTATCTGGCAGAGCATGAAGAAGAAAAATCAGTTACCATCGGGGAGATTGCCACAGCGAGAAAAATTCCTAAAAAATTCCTGGAGGTCATCCTTTTAGATTTAAAAAACTCTGGGATCCTGGGAAGTAAGTTAGGTAAGGGCGGTGGATATTACCTGAGAAAAAATCCTTCTGCCATTACAATGACAGAGGTGATCAGGCTTTTTGATGGAGCTGTTTCCATGATACCTTGCGTTTCTCTTAATTTCTATGAGTCGTGTGGGATGTGTACAAATGAGAATACCTGTCAGATCAACAGATTATTCAGCCAGGTTAGAGATGAGACGCTTAAGATTTTATCGGTCAAATCACTTTCAGATTTGATGCAAAATCCAGTTCAATTTTAATTTATAGAAAATTATAGTGAGCCTGAATCACGAAGATCATTTTCGTAATTCAGGCTTACATACCTAAGCGTTATATGCGTGGGCAAATTCTTTTGCAAAGTCTTCTAATTTTATTTTAGATAGAGCAACGTCGGTTTTTTGTTTGTAGAAATCTTCAAACATGGCACCCTCTCGAATAGCTTTACCCATCTCTACATAGTTCTTCGCAATTTCTTCTGAAAGACCAGCGCCCAGCATACCACCAAAACTATCCTGATCACTAAAATCAATCCATGGAAGTTCTGGTTTACCAATAGCTTTGCCCAATACACTGGCTACATCCTGAACAGCTCGCTCATCACTTACGATGTACCTCACACTATGGCCTTTGAATGAACGTGATAAAAGTTCTTCCGCGGCAATAATTGCAATGTCATTAGGATGTGTGACTAGAAGTTTGGTACCAGCGCCATAATTGCCTCCAATAATTCCGTGTCCTTTTATAAGGCCGATATTGCTATACAGATTGTGATAAAAATATGCCGGGCGTAAATGTTTTATGTTCACATCTGTTAATGTGTTCAGTGCTTGTTCAGCAAGATATAAACCGCTTACCGGACCACAACCAACTGGCATGTGAGCACCAACACTGCTCAGGTTAACTACATACTTCACACCTGAAGCTTTAATGGCTTCTGCATATTTCTTACCGGAATCTCCAATGTATTTTTTCCATTCAGTGACAACAAAATTTGGAGGGATCATTGTGTAAACAGCGTCGGCGCCAGTAAACGTCTTCGTAAGAAAATTTACATCGTCTACTGAACCAATGGCAGCTTTTGCTCCAAGTGCTTCAATCTCTGCTTTCCTGGTTTCCTTACTGCTAATAATGGTTACGGTATGACCTGCCTTTAATAATTGCTGAGCCAACGGTTTGCTAATATTCCCTAAGGAACCTGTGATGACATATTTCATAATAATGGGATTTTGTTTTGTTCGACCCGGATCAAAAGTATATTTGTACTTACTTTTCTACAAGTACTAACCCCAAAGTAGGTATGACTGCGATAAAAGAGTCCTCCACCAATCAGCTCAATAAACTGGCAGCGTTCAGTTGTCCGGTAACTTTCACATTAAGTAAAATTGGAGGCCGATGGAAACCCATTATCATCTACAACTTACTGGATGGTGCCAGGCGTTACAGCGAATTGAAAAGAGCTATTCCTAACATCACAGAGAAAATGCTCATTCAACATTTAAAAGAACTTGAAGCTGATCAGATTGTAGATCGTAAAGCAATGCAGATAGTTCCTCCTCATGTTGAATACAGTCTTACTTCAATAGGTATGGAGCTCACACCTATATTACATTCTATGTGTGAGTGGGCGTTAAAGTATAATGTGTGATATGATAAAGTGGTTCACCAGAATCTTATTGCTAAGTATTGTTAGTGCTCTATTGCTCTATTACTACATTCCAGAGAAAGAACTATCGCCAACAACAAAAATAGATAAGCTTGTTGTGATAAAGAGTAAGCATAAAATGGAAGCGTACGCTAACGGCAAGATTATTAAAATATATACGGTATCGCTTGGGCAGCATGATGGCGACAAAGAATCTGAAGGTGATAAAAAAACACCGCTGGGAGAATACATTATCAATGCAAAGAATCCCAACAGTGGATATCATAAAAACCTGGGTCTCTCCTATCCTAATGCTGATGACATTTCAAAAGCCAAACTAAAGGGCGTAAGGCCCGGAGGTGAAATTAAAATTCACGGTATCAAAAATGGTATTGGCTTCATTGGGAGATTTCACAGACTCTATAACTGGACGGCAGGTTGTATTGCTGTTACTGATAAGGAAGTTGATGAGTTGTATTCTGCTGTGGCTATTGGCACACCCATTATCATCAAGCCTTAAACTATAAGAATCAAATGTCTTGACTTATTTCTGGTCCGAGGTGTTGTTACATTAAAAATGACTATAAATGATAAATGCATGCCTTTAAGACATGCATTTATCAAATTGATCAAGACGGATTAAAGTGATTTGAAAATAACTGTATCAAGATCTTGAGTTATTTTTAATTCAGTTTTAGTCAGGCTTATGATTTTTGCTTTAAAAAGTTCTTCCTCATCTGTTGGAGTAGACACTCCGCCATCAATCATTGCATTAAGGTATACCGACACGCTATCATTGTTAGAATATATTTTCCAGATACCAGTAGAATTTACTATGTCACTGCAACATTCATCGCAATCACCACCATCTATGATAGTGCCATTATCAAATTGAAATGCGCCACCTTTCTTAAAAGTATAAACATTGTCCAAACTCATAGCACTACTAGCTGTACATGACACGTCAGCTTCATCCTTATCTTCAGAACTATAAGTAAGTTTCCAGTTTACGGAGGTGCTTCCTGCTAATAACTCTTCTTTTGATGGACTCTTTGTTTTATCATCGCTACAGCTAATTGCAGCTATAGCAGCGATTGTAATTGAAAAAACAGAAACATAGGTAAATTTAATCTTCATAGAACATATTTAAGTTGTGTGGCACAAACCTAGTATGTATACTATAACAATACAAATCGTAGAGAAAAAAGTAAGCCTGTTAACAGAAAACTCTGTCATCTCATTGCAATTATCCATTCTCTAATCCGCCGTTAACCGTTTATTTCCGTATCTCCTGAATTCCATGAATAACACGTTTTTGAGCGGTTTATTTCTTAAATTAGGGATTAAGGTTTAAGGTTCAGTTCACATTGAACAATACTTAAACATGCTGTACAATGAAAAAAAATCTCTCTAAAAAAAGTAAAAAAGAAATTTTGGTCAATGACTCTGATTCTGAGTTGTCGTTAAGTAAAAATCGATCCACTTCATTAGATATTGATTTCAAACTTCTGTTCGAGTCAGCTCCTGGTTTAAACCTCATCCTAAATCCAGATTTAACTATTCTTGCTGCCAGCAATGATTACCTCAAAACTTTTCTAACCACAAGAGAAAAAATTATAGGAAGAAGACTCCTTGAAATATTTCCCAATAACTTCAACAGCCATGAATCAACGGCTGAATCAAATCTAAAAAGCTCACTGGAATTCATTTTAAAGCATGGACAAAATCATAGCATGCCCATTCAAAAGCATGTTATAAAGCATGATGATAATACTACTGAAGAACGATATTGGCAGCCCTTGAACAGACCTGTTATTAAAGAAAATAAAGTTATTTATATCATTCACCAGCTTGACGAGGTAACAGCATTTATAAAACCTGAACATCACCAGGAGAAAATAAAAAGTTCAGAGCCAATAGAAATTCAACAGCTTAAACAAAGATTACTCTCTGAAACGGAAGAACATCATAAATCAAAACTTCTGGTTAATGAATTAATACTGCAACTCGAACAAAAAATACATTTCAGAGCTACACTTGATAAAATGTTAGAGGGAGTCGAAATCATTGGTTTCGACTGGCGCTATATCTATGTTAATGAAACCTATGAAAAACAGGTGAATCACACTAAAGAAGAATTAGTGGGTTATACTGTGATGGAGAAATTTCCTGGAATAGAAGGCACTGTGATCTTCAAAAAGATTCAACAATGTTTTGATGAACGTAAAGCAATATACCTGATTGATTCATTTACATTTCCTGATGGCAAAACCCAGTGGTTTGAAATGAGTTTTCAGCCTATACCAGAAGGTGTCTTTATTCTTTCTGTTGATATTACTGAGCGCAAAAATGCAGAAGAGAAAATAAAACAAAGCGAAAAAATTTATAAGACCATAGCATCAAGTATACCCGGCAGCGTGATCTGTTTGTTTGATGCTGATTTTCGTTATCTCTTAATTGAAGGTGACATGCTTGAAAAAGCTGGTTATAAAAAAGAAACTCTGCTGGGAAACAGAGCACAAGACGTACTTCCACCTGAACGTTTCGCTTATGTGCAAGGTCCTTATAAGCGTGTATTTCAAGGTGAATCTTTTTCAGTGGAGACATCCCGCGCTGGCTTGGATTTTATCACACATTTTGTTCCCTTAAAAAATGAGAACAACGAAGTGTATCTCGCCATGTCAGTAGGTATTGATGTAACCGAATTAAAAACAGCTCATCGTGCTATCTCGGAATTAAATGTGAGTCTTGAACAGAAAGTAACGGAACGAACAGAACAGCTGGCGCGCTTAAATAATGAGCTGGAATCTTTCTCGTACTCTATCTCCCATGATCTCCGCGCACCGCTACGGGCTGTGAATGGTTATGCAAAAATGCTGGCTGATGACTATCAGCTTCACCTGGACGAAAACGGAATGCGATTGTTGGGTGTGGTTCAATCCAACGCCCTGTATATGGGCAAATTAATTGATGAACTTCTGGCGTTCTCACGCCTGGGCAGAAAAGAAATTCATAAGATCGATGTGAGCATGACCAGGCTTGCTGAAGAAGTTGTTGAGGAGATCAAGAATTTTAATCCCGAGGGAGAAATTAAAATTAACATTCTTCATACTGCCTGGGGTGATCGTACTTTACTCAGGCAAGTTCTATTTAATTACATTTCAAATGCGGTTAAGTATTCTTCTAAAGTTGATAAGCCTGTTATCGAAATCAAATCTGCATTAAAAGATAATTTTGTTATTTACGCAGTGAGTGATAATGGAACAGGCTTTGATATGAATTACGCAAACAAATTATTTAAAGTTTTTCAACGTCTACACTCAGCAGAAGAATTTGAAGGTACAGGTGTTGGCCTTGCCAT
>DATJHZ010000368.1:0-7220 GCA_035493595.1 Cyclobacteriaceae bacterium
CAAATATGCACGACTTCATATAATATCATTAGAAGTAAACAGTAATGCAGCTTACTCGGCATCAGACGTTATTAAAATATATCGTGATGACGAAGATGGTGAATTGCTAGATACTATCAATACAGCTTTAGTAGTAGGCAAAAACACGATTAATATTGATACAGATTACGAAGCAAATAAGGTTTTTATTGCCTATAATCCATCAGTATACACATTTAAGCAAACTGAAAATAAACAATTCGGTGATTTGTTTTATGGTAATTTCAATTCACACATTTGTGATATTTGTTATTATGGTGATCAGGGATTTTTAGGATCATTCCAGCAAATTAATGGTGGAGGTATTAATGTTAAATACTTAGTCTATTGCTCAATTGAAAAGTATGTGTGTGATAATATTAAATTATTCGAAGATGCATTACTTTACAAAATAGGGCATGAAATAACAGTAGAACGTCGCCTGGGTGAACGATTAAATAAGTTCACAGTAATGATTCAAGAACGCTGGGATGAGTTAGAGGGTTTTTATAACGCTCAGTATCAACAAAATTTAATGAACACAGTAAGAGGTTGTAACGTGAATGAGGATGAATATTGTTTTTCATGTCGTAGCACAGTAAGAGTAGTAAATAAAATTCCTTAGTTATGGGTTGTAATTGCGGAAGTAAAAAGAGAAAGAAACGTGGCTAATGAGCTGACGGGCTTAATCAATAGAATAGAAGCTTCTATTCGTTCGGATAGAAACATGAGAATTACTTTGTCTTCAGTTTTAGCAATTCATAAACCGAGGATATTTGAACAGGGGCAAGATGCCACAGGAGGTAAGATAGGAACATACGGAACAAATCCTATTTCAATTTCAAAAAAGAATCAATCGCGTAACACTGGAAGAACTTATTTTAAAGGTGGTTATGCTGAATATAAAAGTGCAGTTGGTAAGAATCCAGGATTTGTAATTCTGCGTAATACAGATCAAATGTATGCTGACTATGGTGTAGTTGGTTCGAATGGTGATTATGGTTTCGGTTTTCAAAATACTGTGAACTATAATAAGTCTCAATGGATGGAAGAAAAGTATAAGAAAGACATTTTTGATCTTTCTTCCAATGAAGAAAAAGTGCTGGCTGATGTTTTAACAGCTTTAATTTTACAGGATATATGACCGATATAATTGAAGCGATTGACGCATGGACGGCAAGCAGATATTCTCAATACACCCAGAAACTTTGGGGGTTTTGTGAATTGATGCGAAAAACGTCTAATGACAAAATTCAGTTTATGCCGGTGACAATTCCGGAAAGAAAGCAAGTTTCAATTGATGACAAATATCAGTTTATTACATGGATTAGATGGACTGATAATTTAAACTATGAACAAGATACTGAATGGTCATTTGGTAAGCTTGATGCACAGCGTGCGAAGTTACCATTAAGGATAATACTTGCTCATAGAACTACATTAGGTGAAAATATCGTTTTTGATTTCGTTGAGAACTTACCACAGAGATTTAATGTACCTGGTTATAAATTTGTTTTTACCAGTGATACGCCAGTTATAGATCCAAATCACGAAACAATATACACTACCGAACTTAGCGAAACTGTTTATGAAAAACATCGATTTGATTGGAATATTTACGTGATAAATTTGACTTTAGAATACATTGCTTGCGTCGATGATAACCTTAGAATTTTAGAAGATGGTTCTTATCGATTAATAGAACAACAAGACTTTAGAGTGACAGAATAAAATGGCAAAAAAGATAAGTCAACTTTCATCAGGGGTAACGTTAACAGGTGCTGAATATTTTGAGATGGTCCAATCAGGAACTTCAAAAAAGACTACTGCGGCTGAGATAGCGGCATTAGCAAGCGCAGCCTCATCAGGTCTTACAGCATGGGATATGTCAACTAATTCATTTCCATCAGGATCTATTCAGTGGCAACGATATTATTTTACTAAATCAGGATCGACAACACTTGTTGATAAAAATGGTAATCCGCTGCCAGATGAATGCATCGCGACCGCGAAAGTAACAAATGCTTCGACTTCAGACCCCAATCAATGGATATTTGAAAACACTATATTCTAAAGACTATGAAATTCTTACTTACACTTTTAGCGTGGTTAGCTTGGAACATAGCTGAAATGGAGATCAGGCGACGTGAACTAGATGAAGACGGTAATCCTCAAACGAACTTCTCATTTGCAATTTATGCGAAGGCTAAGCGATTTATATGGGCAGGATCTTTCGTTATGATTTTCATTCTACTTATAATCGGTAAGATGAAAATTGATATTTCTAAATTAGGTGATATTATAGGAACTGACTTATCATGGAATGATCTTTATTACCTAGCCCCTGGTATTGGATTTGAAGCAATTATTTTCGGCATACGATGGATTCAAAAATACTTTTCAAAACGATTAGCACAATGAAAAAAATATTAATACTCATACTAATAGTTTGTTCAATCGAAGGATATGGACAAACTATTATGAAGCCAAACGGAAGCAATACGCCTGCTAATATAAATGATGCTATCTCATTACCTGCTATTGCATCGGGTACTGACACATATACAACAACAATTATAGGTGCTACCCTAAGCTCAAAACACGAAGCTTATACAATTGAATTCACTAATGCAAATACAGGCTCAGCAACCTTAAACATTAGTAATGGATCTAATCCTTTAGGTGCAATAACTCTGAAAAAATATTCATCAGGGTCTTTAGTAAATCTTTCATCTGGAGATATTTCAGCAGGTCAATCAATTCGCTTTAGATATAATGGAACAAACTTTGTAATGGAAGGCGGATCAGGTTCAGGTGGCGGAGGTGGTGATTTGTTAGCAGCTAATAATCTTTCAGATCTTGCCAGCGCATCAACGGCTCGTACCAACTTAGGCCTTGGTACACTTGCAACTCAAAATGGCACATCACCATCAAGCACTATAGTAGGAACATCTGATACCCAAACACTGACAAATAAAACAATAGCAGCCGGAAGTAATACTATTTCAGGATTAACAAACTCAAATTTATCAGGAACAGCAGCAATATCTAACGCTAACTTAGCCAATAGCTCAATAACAATAGCAGGAAATTCAACCTCATTAGGTGGATCGGTTACTCAGGATAATATTACCGGACTCTCATCTACTGGATTGGTTCAAAGGACAGGGGCAAATACACTGAGCACAACCACAGCACCTACAATAACAGGTACAAACATTACTAGCATTCCAGAAAGCGGCGTAACAAATCTAACCACCGATTTAGCCTTAAAAGGGAATAAGGCAATGGCACCAAACATTCAAACGACTAATTATACATTGGTTTTAACCGATGCTGACGTTAAACAAGTTATTGCAAATTCAGCTAGTAATATAAATTTTACGGTGCCCCCTAATTCAAGTGTGGCTTATCCAGTTGGTACTTTAATAACTTTAGGAACAATTAATACTGGCGGATTCACACTGGTTCCAGGTTCAGGGGTTACACTTACACCTCCAGCTGGTGGTAATCTTTTAGATGCCGGGCAGGGCCAACCGGTTCAGATTTATCAACGTGCTACAGATGTTTGGGATGTATGGAATGGGAGTACTCCAATAGTACCCGGAGCATTTACGAAAACGGATGATACGAATGTCACAGCGACATTAGGAGGCTCTCCAACAACAGCACTACTTCAGCCTATGTCATTTACTCTGGGTTGGACAGGAACATTATCTACAGCACGTGGTGGAACTGGCGGTACGGCAGGGGCTTGGCCATTGACAGGAACTGGTACATTATCAGGGCCAGTTACCATGGCAGGTACATCCACAAATATTCTTAAGTATTCATTCCCTTCTCTCGGGACTACGATAACTGACGGTGCAGGTTTATGGTTTCAGAATTCAACCGCCGCCGCTGCGGGTGCTCAGCAACGTTCACCGGGTATTGTTTGGGAAGGTCAAGGATGGAAAACAACAGCTACAGCAGCAAGTCAAACAGTAAAATGGAGAGCAGATGTGTTGCCAGTTCAAGGAACCAATAACCCAACAGGTAATTTACAGTTTACATCAGAGGTAAATGGATCAGCTACAGGAGGATTATTAACGCTGGCAAGTGATGGAGCTAAGCTAACAACGTCAGCCAATGGTTTGAAGATTCTGACTAATAGTTCAACTTTCGGTGGTCTTAGTTTCGATGCCAATAGTCCATCCGCCAATACAATCAATGTCGGTAATAACGGATTCACAATTACAAATACAGCCAGCTTAAATAATCCTGTTGATGCATTTTTAATTAACTCTGCAGCAGCTACAAACACAACTGGTAATACAAATGGATTCAGGCTTAATATAGGGTTTGCTCCTACAAGTGGAACAGGCACTATGAATTTATTATCAACCACTAGCGCCATGGCTGTCAACCAAACTGGTGGTGCTAATGGAGTGTTTAAAGTAATGGACTTTAATCATACTTATACTGCGGCAGGGAGTGATGTTACATTTATTGATTATAGACCGACAGTAACTTCAATTACAGGTAATCATTATGGAATAAGAATTCAATCTATAGCGAATAGTGCATTCTCGACTACAACTGCTCCAACTGCAAAAGTTTTTATAGGGGCAGGGACAGCAACAGCTGGGACAGCACCTCTAAAATTTACATCTGGAACTAATTTAACAACACCTGAAGATGGAGCAATTGAATATAATGGAACAGACTTGCAATTAGATGTAAGTACAACCAGATATATTTTACCTAAAACATTAACAGGATCAGCGGCATTAGATTTCCCAAGTACGGCGGGAGGCACAAATTCTGATTTAACCATTACACTGACCGGTGCAGCCCTAGGGGATGTAGTCTTATTAGGAGTTCCGAACGGCGCAGTATTTGCTAATTCATGTTATACAGCATGGGTATCAGCAGCAAATACAGTAACTGTTAGATTTAATAATTATGATACTATTACAGCACGTGATCCAAGTTCTCAGACATTTAAAATTTCAGATATAAAATAAAACCATAAAGACATGGCGACAAGAGTATATAACGCATCTGAAGTAAAGGCGGATCTTTACAATAGAATTACAACGGACGGTGAGTTTGAATTGCTTTTAGGTGACGCATCTAAAGGTGATATTCCGGTTTCATTATGGCAATATGATGCTAGTTCGTCAGCCTCGGATGATTTTGCAAATGGTGTGATTAAACCTACTTTACAAACTGGTAATGGTCGATGGTTAAGGCAAAACAATTTTCCTACACCATCCACACCAAAAAGACAAGAGACATATTCTGGTACATCTGATTCATCAGGTGCATATACAGTAACATTTGCTAACTCATTTGTTGTGGCACCTGCAGTAAATCCAAGTCTTCCAAATCAATCAAACACGGATCATTTTTATAGAATTACGTCAGTCTCAACAACTGGTTTTACTATTAATGTTTATTCTAGAACACCTGTTACTGTATTAGGGATTAGTCTATTACCAGGAAATATTGCGAATGTTGTTGGCGATGCTATTGATGTATTAGTAACTGAAAAATGATATCACCCAATCGTAGAAAAGACGCAAGCACAGTAGTAGGGCAAAATATTGTCACAGATCAGGCAAGTAGAATGGCGACTTCTGGCGGTGCACTTGCAACGTTAGATGCAGATCTTCAGAGAACATTTGTCACTAACCTGATGCGTGCAGGAATCTGGAACAAAATAATTGATTGTAAATTTCTGGGCACTGGTGGCTTTTCTGGATGTTTGGATAAATTACAATTTGGTGATCCTTCATTTAAGAAACTTCTGAATACTGGATTTGTTTCAGGCAACTATAGTTCTGCTGGACTTCTATCCGCTTCAGTAAACACAAAATATCTGGATACTCAAATCGTACCAGGTCTTTATGGATTGAACCGGAATGATTTTTCAATGGGATGTTTTATGTCTCAGGATGAGTCAACGCCAAATCAATATTTGATGTGTGATAACAACGTCTCAGGCAGATGCAGACTATCATTAACGAAAGGTAATTTTAGTATCATATCAGATTCAAATACAACAAACATTAGTCGTACATTATGTGAGCGAAAAGTAACTGATCCTTATTTTATTGGTTTTTCTTTAGACACAAATATTCATTTAATGGAGAACTTCCAACAAGTTTTAGGAAGCGATACTGCACAAGTTTCAGTTACTACTAATTCATTAACAATGGATACTAATATCAGACTTTTACGTGGTCGTGATTCAGGGAGTGAAATAGGTGGATGTGGGCAGATGGCTTTCTATTGGATTGGTCACGCTATGACTTATGCTGAAATGATAACTCTTCAAAAGGAAGTTAAAAAAGTTTTAATAGGCCTTAGTGCTTATTCTGAAACATCTGAAACGATTTGCTTTGGAGACTCAAATACTTTTGGCCAGGGTGCTGCTTTTACTGCTAGATTTCCTTATGTTCTCGCTGGACTTAATGGTAATAAAGAAGTTAACTTTGGTCTTCCTTCATCACAACTAAGACAAGATGTTACAAATGTTGCTGGTGGCTACCAGAGATATTTACAACTTGACAATACAAATATCTTGAATAGCAAGATTTATGTAATGTACGGGACCAATGATATGACGAATGGCAGCGGTGCTGCTGTGATCAATGATTTCATTTCTAAGCTCACAACAATAGTTAATCATTGGATTTCGTTAGGTGTATCTGTTTCAAATATAGTTCTGGCCTCACCAATTCCACGTTATGATGGAGTTACTACGCAAGTTCAAACTGACTATAGAGACGCTGTAAATACAGTAGCTCACAATACAGGGGTGAAGTACTTTAATGCCTATCAAAAAATTATAGATAACGGCGGATCTTCTAATTATCAGGGAGATAACATACATTTGCTTGCAGCTGGCCACACATTAATTGCGAATGGACTATTCAGTGAACCAACATTTGTTTAAAGAACATGAAAAAACTACTCTTTTTACTCTTACTTCCTGCGCTGGCTTTCGGGCAGAACTACACCGAACGACCTTTGCCGGCAAAGAAACCATACGCGCAAGTATTCGGATACATAGAGCACGTTCCAAGCAACGCCAAATTACCGATTCTTATCGCGCTCACGGGCTTTGGAGAAAACCCGGGCAACGGACGTACAGACATTTACAGAGTCTTAAATCCGGGCTTAGGATCGCTTGTAAGACATAATCTTGTTCCGGT
>DATJHZ010000369.1:0-8498 GCA_035493595.1 Cyclobacteriaceae bacterium
GGCGTGATCTTCTGCATCAATAGGTTTTACTTGTGTATCAGCCCAACACATTACTTCAATGGGTTTGATGTCTTTGCCTATATAGCTACGTGTTATCTCCACGCAATGACATCCAAGATCAAGAATACAACCTCCACCGGCCTGTTCAATATCCCAGAACCAATCGCTATGTGGGCCAGGATGTGTTTCTCTTGATTTGGCCCAGAGTATTCTACCTAATGCACCATTCTTCACACTATCAAGTGCCTTGATGAACTTTGGAGTATATACCAGATCTTCCAAATAGCCATTGAAGATGCCTGCTTTCTCAACCGCTTCAAGCATTCGTTTTGCTTCTACAGCATTACGACCTAATGGCTTGGTTGTCATCACTGCCTTTTTATGTTTACAGCAAAGCATCACCGCTTCTTCATGAAGGTTGTTTGGCAATGAAATGCATACTATATCAACTTCAGGTCTATTGATAGCCTGCTCCATAACAGTTGTTGAGTAAGCAACATGATAATCATCTGCAAACTTTTTAGCGCTCTCTTCCCTGCGAGAATAAATACTTACAATTTTATCCTTGCTTCTGTAACCTTGTAGTGAGTCGGCATAAAATCTTCCAATAAATCCAGACCCGAGCATTGCGATATTCATAGTGTGTGTATTGTTTTAATGTTGATGTTACTATTGATGTATTGTCAGATACTTTGTTTTGTCATGTTATCTCTGAAAAATAAAAGAAACAGAATGAGTACAATCACTGCAATTCCCGCAGGAGCAAGCCACACATTTGTCCAGTTGGTAATTGTAGCTGTGAACATGTCTTTAACTTTACCAGAAATAATGGAGCCGATAAACATACCTACGCCGTACGTGGCAAGTGATATTAATCCTTGTGCCTGTGACTTTATTCTATCGCCAGCTTTTAAATCAGTATAGATCTGACCCGTTACGAAAAAGAAATCATAGCAAACGCCATGAAGTAAAATGGCTATATATAACATCCAAGCTGATGTATCCGCTTCACCATAAGCAAAAAACACAAAACGAATAATCCACGCCAGTAATCCAATCAGCAAAATTTTCTTAACACCAAACTTCTGAAAAGCTAAAGGCAACAACAGCATAAAGATTACTTCAGAGGCCTGACCCAATGACATTTTATTTTCAATTTTAAAACCTCCAGGATCAGCATTGGGGAACGCTGCCTTATAGGCATCCGTGAGCGATGGATTTGCCCACGCATAATAGAATGAAAGTGGTATGCAAATCAAAATTGATGATATGAAGAAGATGGTGAAGGAGCGATCTTTAAACAACACAAATGCATCTTTGCCAACAATCTGCGCAAAGCTCACTGAGCCAGTTGATGTTGGTGGAGTGTTAGGAAGAAAGAAAGCGAACACCCCAAGTATCGCAGAAGCCAGCATAGAAATCTGGAATATAGTTACCTGATCTCCCACGGCCATGAAGCCAATAATATTTACAACCACAATCCATGCCACTGTACCAAACACACGAATTGCCGGAAATTCTTTCTGCGGATTCTCCATCTGTTGCATGGCGATGGAACTCGTTAATGAAATAGTTGGCGTGAAAGTGAAACAGTAAAGTAACATGATCCAGAAAAACACATCGGGATCATGAATATTTGTTAAACAAAATAATAGTACGGCACCTGCTAAATTTAATACAGCTAATACCTTCTGCGCAGCGAAATAACGATCGGCTAACATGCCTACAAAAAAAGGCGCTGCAATCATAGCAATGGAAAAAGCTGCATAAGCACTCCCCACTTGATCGCCCGTAGCATGAAGTTGGTCTGTAAGATACTTGCTCATCTGTCCGTACCATGAGCCCCAAACAAAAAACTGGAGAAACATCATGATGGAAAGCTGGACGCGCGTAGATAGTTTCATGCTTATGGATAAAGACCAAAAGAAAGATACGGCGATTGAAACTATCCAGAAAAACCTCTTATGTAAAAATTATTCGCACACGCAACACACTGTAAAAATAGCTATGAGTTTTGAGCTGTGAGCTATGAGGCGTTTGCTATAAAAGTTACGAGCTTTGAGTTATCAGCTACTTGCTCAAGGCTCGTAGCTCACAACTTAAAGCTATTTCAAGATTGTCTGGCAATGAGATTCTCGGTGAAGGTTTTTAGGAATGCTTTGGAAGATGATGATGTGTGTAGTTTATCCAGCTCCTTCAATCCTTTATCAAAATACTGGTTTACTTTTCTTTCGGCCAGCGTTGGAATGTTGAGCTTGTCATAAATTACTTTTATAGCAGTTACTTTTTCTTTCTTCTTAAATGTTTTGGCGGCGAGCCAGTGCTGAAGTTCCTTTTTCTCTTTGCCTTGTGCTTTCTCGAGTGCTTTAATTAGCAACCAGGTTTTTTTGTTGGCAATGATGTCTCCTCCAACTTGCTTACCGAATTTTTTAGGATCAGCATAAGCATCCAGCAAATCATCTTTGAGTTGAAAACCAATACCTATGTTAACACCAAACTGATATAGTGTTTTACGATCTTCATCTGATGCGCCTGCGAGAATTGCACCAAGTTCTAAACTAAAACCCAGCAATACTGATGTCTTGAGTTTTATCATGTTAATATATTCAGCTTCAGTAACGGTAGCGTGAGATTCATACTCCATATCCCATTGCTGACCTTCACATACTTCTGCTGCACATTTATTAAAAGATTTCAATACGGTCTTTAATGTCGATGGCTCAAGTTCATTAAACGCTTCATAAACTTTTACCAGCATAACATCTCCTGATAAGATAGCTGTATTTACATTCCATTTTTTATGAACTGTAGACTTACCTCTTCGGAGAGGAGCCTTGTCCATAATATCATCGTGCATGAGTGTGAAATTGTGGAATGCCTCAACGGCTACAGCGTATGGGATGATACTTTTTACATCATCTTTATAAAGAGAATATGAAAGCAGCGTGAGCATCGGGCGCAAGCGCTTACCTCCCAGATTCATCAGATAACGAATGGGCTCGTATAAAGACTCAGGTTGCTTGCCGTATTTGTTCTTTTTTATTTCCTGTTCAATCCACTGCTGGCACTTACCAATCTGATTTATCATGAAAAGCTTTTTTCTTCGAAAATATAGAACTTTCAGCAAACACCAGGTCAATCAAACGTTTATCTATATCTGTTTTCTTTACCCGAACCTGCAATTTATCTCCCAGTGTAAACACCTTTTTGTTTTTGCGACCTACTATTCGATAATTTTTTTCATCAAAGTCATAGAAGTCATCGTCCATGTCGACCATGCGAATCATGCCCTCACATTTTGTCTCAATGATTTCAACATAGATACCCCACTCCGTTACACCTGTAATCAAACCATCGTACGGTTTAGCTTCGGCGTTGGCCATAAACTCAACCTGTTTGTATTTAATAGAGGCGCGCTCTGCATCTGCAGCACGTTTTTCACGTTCAGAAGAATGAAGACATTTCTCTTCAAAATCTTTTTTGTTAGCTGACTTACCTCCATCTAAATAATGTTGCAGCAGACGATGCACCATCATATCAGGGTATCGGCGGATTGGCGAAGTGAAGTGCGTGTAATGTTCAAACGCTAAACCAAAGTGACCTTTAGCTTCTGTTGTGTATTTTGCTTTTGCCATGGAACGAACAGCAAGTTGTTGCAAGATGCCTTGCTCTGGCTTACCTTCAACTTCATCCATCAGGTTGTTAAGCGACCTGGAGATTGTTGTATCGTCGATGTTGATCTTATGTCCAAACTGTTTGGCAAACAATGCAAAGGTTTTTACTTTTTCAGGATCTGGCAAGTCGTGTGTTCTGTAAACGAAGGTGTTTTTTTCTTCGCCTTTCTTCATGCTGTAAATAAAGGTTGCAACCTGTTTATTGGCAAGTAGCATGAACTCTTCAATAAGCTTATGTGCATCTTTCCTGATTTTTGGAATGACGGCAAGCGGCTTTCCTTTATCATCAAGTTTGAATTTCACTTCCGTGGTTTCAAAATTCACAGCACCTTTCTTGAAACGATCATTACGAAGTTTAAGCGCAAGATCATTCAATGTATTCAACTCAACAGAGAAATCTCCCTGTTTTGTTTCGAGAACTTCTTGTGCCTGTTCATAGGTAAATCTTCTATCAGAATGAATCACCGTACGACCAAACCATTCAGTAATGATTTTTCCTTTGTCATTCATTTCAAACACAGCTGAGAACGTGAGCTTGTCTTCATGAGCACGCAGCGAGCATAACCCATTCGACAATCGTTCTGGCAACATGGGTATAGTTCTATCAACAAGATAAACAGAAGTTGCCCGATCAAAGGCTTCTTGTTCAAGTTGTGATTTAGGATCTACATAATGTGTTACATCTGCAATGTGAACACCAATTTCATAATTACCATTTTCTAATGTGCGTATGGAAAGTGCATCATCAAAATCTTTGGCATCTTCAGGATCGATAGTAAAGGTTGTAATATCTCTGAAGTCTCTGCGCTTTTTTATTTCAGCATTGCTTATATCATCGGCAATCTTTTCTGATTCATGTTCTATTGCTTCTGTAAACTTGAAGGGCAAATCAAACTCAGCCATGATAGAATGAATCTCAGCTTCGTTCTCTCCAGCTCTTCCGAGAATCTGAATAACTTTAGCTTCAGGACTTTTATCACCGTCGGCCCACGCTACTACTTCAATAATAACTTTGTCGCCACTCTTGGCTTTGTTAACATTTTCAGGATACACAAAAAAATCCTGATGCACCTTTCTGTAATCTGGCACAACAAAGGCATAACCTTTTGATACTTCGATCTTGCCAACAAAACGGGTTCGGTTACGCTTAACAACTTCAATAACTTTACCCTCATCATGCTCACCATGTTTAGTGGTAAGCACGGCGATTGTAACGGTGTCACCATCAACAGCAGAACCTAAGTCTTTGCCTTTGATGTAAACATCTGTTCGATCTTCACCAAGTTTAACATAGGCAAATCGTGAACTAACGTGATCAACAATGCCTGTTAACAATTCTCCCTTAACCTGAACCTTGCCCTCACCGATTTTATAATTTCCATTACCTAAACGTTGCACGCCACCTTCTTCTTCAAGGTCGTCAACAGCAAAGCCTGCACGTTTGATATCATCTTTTTTCTTCAGTCCAAGTTTTTTGATAATCTGCTGGAAGCTCAGCCCGCGACCCTTCGGATCATCTAACAGGGTTATAATAGCGGCGCGGATTTTTGTTGGTGGGTTTTTCTCTTTCGAGGATTTTAATTTCTTTTTCTTACTCATTTAATACGAGTTCTAATTTATTCAAACTGGATTTTGCAGTAATCCGAAGTTAATATATATCTTTTATTGCTCAGCCGAGCAATGGGCAGTCTGCAATACTGCCTTTTAGTTTGAAGGATAGCAGGTGATAATCTGTCAGACACAGGTAAACGACAAGTTCGTTACACCTTGTTTTAAAAAGACCGACAATTTTCTTACTGGAAAGTTTACTTGAAAAGGACCCTATTATGGATAGTTGTCCCATTAAAAAGTATTAAAACCGGAGCAGCGATATCCGGTGGCATCAGTCGAATTTGTAGCAGCTTTTTTCACTATCGCGGCATTCATCCTCACAATTATTATACGAAGATAAATAAAAAAAGTGTCATCTCTATTTATGGTGCTTCCTGAACAGTCAGCGGCGAGGTATAAGCAATACCCCTCATCTTCAAAAAAATCTGGCTCAACACTACCACATCACGAAGACAATAGTCTTTTATTCTTGGCAAGTCACTCTCTTTATAATACACTTCATTCACCTGGCTACCATCGATGCCGCCCTTGCTGGATGGAATATTAAAAACGGCAGCAAGCAGCTCAAGAGATGTAAAATTTTTGTAGTCGCCAAACTTCCACATGTCCATCGTGTCTATGTGTGGCACTTCCCATGATTTTTTACCTGCTAAGTTTAATGCTTGCGGAAGATTAATTTCATTGATCAGCATTCTACGGCACAAGTAAGGAAAATCAAATTCTTTTCCATTATGGGCGCAGAGTTTCAACACCGAGCCATCCATTTTATCAAGCATACCTTTGAACTCGAGCAATAATGACTTTTCATCATTACCATAGTAAGCTTTTGTTTTCAACACCATGTCACCAGATTCCTGCTGATAAAACTTACCGACGCCAATGCAAATTACTTTGCCAAACTCAGCGTATATGCCGGCGCGTTGATTAAATAAATATTCGTCAGTTTGCGATTCGTCTTTACGAAGATAGCTGGCCTTGCGAGCCCATAACGATTTAAATCGTTCATCTAAACTTTGATAAGAATCTGTTATGGCTACTGTTTCGATGTCAAGAAAAAGTACTTCGCGAAGTTCAGCATTCATGAAAAAATCTTTTTTCTTAAAAATAAGAGTGGCAAGTCATGAATCAAAATGGTATAAATGCGGTACTATCTCAGGAGTGCACTACAGCCTCCATTTCCAATTCTTTAACAAAGCTGAGGTTTTCTTCGCAGATGGTATCTGGAACAAAAACGAATTTCTTATCAAAAATCTGGTTGTCTACATAATAACTTAACCAATACTCATTATTCAGATGAAATACAGAAGGATCAATGGGTTCAACCAGTGCTACACTGTTGGGTTGAACTGTGTTTAAAAAATGGCGAAGGGTTGATGTTTTTTGCTGCTCTCCTTCTTTCTCACCATACCCGTGACTGGCAACTAACGTGTTTTCTATAGGGTGAGCGTTAGTGTTGATGAGATACACAAACCATTCATCTTTTTCCGCTAGCGATTTTTTACGGGCAATGGCAAGTGTTACATTTTTTACTTCTGGTACTTTAATATCTGCTTTCATAGCCACTCCATTTCAAATAATTCTCCAATCTTTTCTTTTAGTATTTGCTGAACCTTTACGGAGTCGAGATCATGGCCCAGTTCTTTATTCATGGAAGTCACTGCTTTATCCTGAATGCCGCAGGCTATGATATTTTTAAAATAAGATAAGTTGGCATTTACATTAAGTGCCAGCCCGTGCATCATTACCCAACGACTGCTCTTAACACCCATAGCGCAAATCTTTCGGGCTTTGTGTTCGTTATCAATATCAAGCCATACGCCAGTTAAGCCTGCAATACGACCGGCGTCAATTCCAAATTCTTTTAACGTTAGAATCACCGCCTCCTCTAACAATCTCATGTATTTATGAATGTCAGTGAAAAAGTTTTCCATGTCTATAACCGGGTAGCACACCAACTGCCCCGGGCCATGATATGTAATATCACCACCACGATTAATGTGATAATAGCTTGCCCCTATTGAATCTAATTCATCTGTTTTTAGCAGCAAATTATTTTCTTCACCACTTTTACCCAATGTATAAACATGTGGGTGCTCGCAGAATATTAAAAAATTGTCGGTGGATTTCTGATCTGACTCAGGAAGAGTTCTGTTGGCCGCCTTTATTTCTAAAGTAGCATTGAACAAATCAGTTTGATAGTCCCAGGCTTGTTTGTAATCAGTAAGACCGAGATTTATAAATTTTGTTTTTCTATTGATTATGGTGTTCACTTCAGCGTATTCTATTCGGTCGATTCAAAGATAATGTTTTTTATTCCAAGCTGTACCACAGAGGTACACAGAGAAAACACAGAGTTTCACAGAGAGGTTCACAGGCTATTTATATTTCTCCGTGATTTCTATGGTTCAAGTAGATGTTGGTAATTATTTTGATACATGCGATTGTTCTTTATGCACGCAAAAATGCGACTTATCAACTTATTACGCACAGCATTAAGAACACTCATCTTATTTTTTCCTTGGTCTACTTTTCGGTTGTAAAAAGTCTTTAACTCCTCACTGCATTGGATGGCTGACATGGCTCCCAAGTGTAGTAGCTTTTTCATATTCATATTTGCCATCTTTGAAACCCTGGTGCGTCCTCTTACTGAGGTTAAAGGCTTTCCGTGTAACAACTAGCTAACTATTTTTAAGGTTCTTATAAATCATCAATTCTTTATTTTTAGATTAACCCTTGAAGATTCGATATGACACAACAAATAAAAACAGGCAATAAAGGGGAACAACTTGCCGCAGAATTTCTGCAACGAAAAGGCTTTGAAATACTCGAAAAAAATTATCGATTCAAGCATGCCGAAATTGATCTCATCATTAAAAAAGAAAACTGGATTATTTTTATTGAAGTAAAAACAAGAACCTCAACAGCGTTTGGCGAGCCCGAAGATTTTGTAGGCGAACAGAAAACCAGAAAAATGTATGAAGCCGCCGAAGAATATATTTACTCAACTGACTGGCACGGCCACATTCGTTTTGACATTGTCTCGGTTAAGCTTGGCTATGAAGTAGAGATAGAACATTTTGAGGACGCGATTAATTAATTGTCAATTTGCAAATGTGCCGATGTGCAAATTGAAAAGACTGTAGTTCTCATTGAGAATTTGCACATTTACTAATCGACTAATCACCTCGCCATCTTATTATTTCTGTAAATCTC
>DATJHZ010000370.1:0-5276 GCA_035493595.1 Cyclobacteriaceae bacterium
AAGGATAGTAGGATGCTAGTAGTTAATCCTACAAATCACACTGGAACGGATGTGTTCCATCCAAAGCCAGATTATTATTTAGATTGCCCATATTGTAAACCTGAGATTTATATTTGGGATGATAAAAAACATGAATTTGAAAAAAGATAAACTTAGTTTGCGTAGAGGCGTGTCATGATGCCTTTGTTTTTACACAGCCTCTATATTCCGCGCGAGAGCAGGAAATAATTGAGAATGAACTCCAACTAAATAACTTTGCTGTTTGTTGGTAAAGAATACCAACAAAGATGAAAATAAACCTTTTGACAATCGTATTTTGAAACGTAAGTCTGAAGTACTTTAATCATGATAAGTACAAGTGAGCCACGCTAAAAGCCATCGCACAACACTTGCACTAGCTCGTTGGTTGGAAGACTCGGCAACAGGGGGTAGTGTATTTGTTTTGTAGACATCGTTAAAACTGAAACCCGACACCTTTCTTACACTTCTAGTGAATATAACAGCCAAATTCCATCGCAATGGTTTTTCCTGTCCCGTGAATAATTAGAATTCTACGTTCGCTTCCAATTGAATACTCACTCACTTTTGGCTGCCAATTCTTAACAACTTTTATTGCTTGGTTTTGAACTCCTTGGATAAGTGTTTTTAGATTGTCAACATGGAATTTACTCTTGAAAAGTATAGGTACTTGGGTACAAACAGTTAGATGATCCAAGCACCATTGAAAATTTTCCTCGATCCGATGCTCAACGGACTCAATATCCTTTTTTGTCCTCATTACAGACTCAAAGTATTTCTGATTACTTCCTCCAAGATGACTTGGTAAAACAAAATAGTCTCTCTCGTCTAAATTTCCATTTAACTTTATTGTCGTGGAGATAGATGTTGGATTATAGCCATCAGATATAACCTGAAAAAAATCAGCCAACAAATGAATTGAGTTCTCAACTAGTAGACATTCTATCTCTTCAGTCATTGTCTCTATAAATACACATTTTAGTTTTTACTTATCATCAGTTATCCAAGTTAGTTAGGTACGTTTGTTGGTAAAGACTACCAACAAAAGCGAGAGGTGTCTATTCTCCCCAAACATCTGTCAATTCTACTTCAAGTGCCTCTTCTCTTCTCTTTCGACTACCTAAGTCACTTGATGCTCTAACACCTTGTACGTATTTTTCAACATTCTCTTTCACTTCAATAGTCAATGGTTCTTCAGAATCTTCTTCAATTTTATTGATGGACACCATCTGGTCAATCTTTTCTCCAAAAGAGTCAAGTTTTTGAATTTATTATAATGGTTTAAAACTGTTTTTGAAGTTTGATTCACTCATTGCCACATAAGAATAATGTCTTGGCAAATACCAGGCAATGCTTTTCATTACACCATCGAAGTGTTCCTTTTTTTCAAATCTATCGGGCGTCAAATTAAATACTAATTCCTGCAAAAATCCTTCAGGTTTGTTTCGATTCATTAAAAACAATTTGACGTCGTTTAATCCCAGGCCTTCTAAAAAATTGCGAATTGCACTTCTGGCCTCGTTTGGCAAAATAGATTCAGATGGCTGCCCCACGAGTACTTCTTCCTTTTCTTTTATAATCTCTTGCATAGGCAAATGCCAATTTTCAGATTTTGTATAGAATTCATTTCTGATTTGATAATTAACAATGTCACCATACGAGAAGACCCAATCAGGTGCACCTTTTGATGGATTAATTACTATACCATAACCTTTTTGTAACAAAAAATCATTTTTCATATGCCTGATCACGTAGCACTGAAATTGCTTATTAGGTTCTGGAATATTTAGTTGAAAATATGGAAATCCATCTGGACCTTCAATCACTTGTGGATCTCCGCATGAAAAACTTGCGTCGACGACATTCTCAAGAATGTTATTTTGCCAATTCTCATCCCGTTGTTCCACCGGAGTATCAAACAGGTCTCTCAAAATTTTTGTTTTAACAAGGTCTCCATAATAGGGTTCTCTTTCAACTTTCTTTTCAGTCTCATTACTTTTTCTTTCATTTCCTTTTAAAAAATCGAATAGTCCCATAGTCATATTATTTTTAATGCCAAGCGTTTTGTTGGCAGCAAGTATTCTTTAATCGATTTTGTTTAGTAATTCGTGAATCAAATTCTTTCTGTCAGGCTGATCCATACTTTCGAAATCCATAAATGTCAAAGTTAAATAATCCTGAAATCCAGTTCTATTGTTTGAATCAATGGATTTTATTTTTGACTGACATTGTGGACAATAAATATCCTGAGTGTAATAGATATTTCTGTCATCCCTGTCTGCAATTAACCCAATTATTTTTTGAATGACAGTACCCCGGTTGGACGAACTATTAGCGCTATAAATTTCACCAATGATGATATCGACAACTTTCCACGTTTTACAGTCAAGAGCACAATAGTACTTAATTGTTTTTCCATCTATTGAGCCATACAAAAAATCACCATAGTTAAAATCAGAAAGTAAAGGCGCGTCAAACTCCAGCTTACATGTTATCGTACTGCATTTAGCTTTAAATGTTGATACTTTCATTTCTCAAGACTATACAGAGGAAGTTTTAGTTTGTTAAGTTCTTCTTTAATCGAATTCAACTTACCTGTCCAGTAGTTAAGATAGTGTTCTAAATCTTCTGGATTTTGCTCGCCCGTTCGGGAGTCAAGCATTTCCTGGTAAAGTTTCAGATGCTTAACAAGGTAGTCAGCATACGCTTCTTCCGTGTGGGGAATATATCCCGGACCGTTGCATCCGCATGAATGAAAGGCATGGCCCAGTTTGTACATTCCTTGAATTATTTCCCAAGCTTTAATGTCGCTCGACTTGGGAGCTTTGAAATCCATTCCCATATCTGCCATTTCTGTTGTGCATTGCGGGCACGGATACTTTCGGTTGAAGTATTTCGATCCCAGAAGTTGAACTATCTCTGGATGTTCTTCTCTATAGGCTTCTGATTTGCGCCTGTTGGATTCCAGGTAAGCTTTTCGGTACTGTTCCCAAAGTCCATCACGAATAATCAGATCTTCTGTAGAAAACTGCTTGAATGTTTTATGACAATTGAAACATACGTAATGAGATTTGTATCTTTTGAAAGAATATCTACACATAGGATTCCATAATCAACATTCTGTACTCTATTCAAATTTCCTAAACAACCCAATAAAAACAACAACATTTGTGATTATAAATATCAAGGGTAAAATATATGAAAGCCCCTGAATTAAGAAACTGACGTCATCACCAAATTTAAAATTCATCATTGATAGAAATGCTTTCGACCCAAAATAAAGTGTTCCCATAGCGCTCAGGGCAACAAGTGTTTTTACTATAGTATGCAGCAGCGCATCTTCTTCTTTTATTCGCAAATATGCCATAGTGGTAATAAACCCAAAAATGAAAGTCATAATCCAAATCTTGTCCTCTGAAGGAATATTGATTTGATGTCCACTCGCACCATAAAACAAAAAATAAAATGGGATTGTTATTCCTAATGCGATTAAATAAAATCTCAAACTGAACTTATAAAAACGTATCATTTAATTGCATTTATTTAACTCATTCAAATCTATTATCTCCAATCTCTATTTACAAAACTCATTCCTATCGCCAGATTACGTAATCGAAATCCCTGACTGTTTAAGAAAATCTCGCGTCTCCATTAGTGCAAAGCCTAACAAGTTTAGGCCTCTCCATGTATAAGGATCTTCAATCCTGGTTGAATCTTGCGTTAATCCAATTCCTCAGATTGCATCGGTTGGGCTCGCTTCTACAATAACTCTATCAGCCGTGTTGAGTAAATAGTCCTTTAGCTTTTTATGTTGATGAAACTTATGAATGTTTCCTTTTTTCACAATTTCATATTTAGTGTCATTCCATTTTGCCTCATCAAATCCTCTTATTTGTCGGCCAATCTCTTTTACATCTCCTGGCTTGTCAGCCTTTATTATCCGGTCAAATGCTTCGCTATCACCAAATAGTTTTGCCTTGTGAGCCATCATCCAATGCTCCGTTGTTTTGTATTCAATTTTATCGACAGTAAATGGTGAATAAAACCATTGACTAAATACAAACTTGCCAACCTCTTCGGCTTGTTTGTTAGTATGTCCCCAAAAGAAAATATACTTGATTGTTTCTCCTTTATCAAATTTGTTGGTTAGCCAATTTATATTGTATGTCATTTCTTTTTTTATTGCTAATTCTATTTTTTCTGAATTTTACTAATCACCTCATATAGTCTTTCAGTAGTGAATCTTGTAGCACTTCTAAATAAGCAATTCAGATAATTGTCGCAATCAACACTTTTCTCAAGAGCTCTCTCATTTTTGTTGTGAGAAGAATAGATTTCAGTAAGATACTTATAGTCGTTCAATTGCGAATTGCCGGAGAAATCCTCTTTAAGAACAATCTTACCTTTTTTACTGGAATATAATATTGCTTTAAATTTAAGAGCGATGCTACTAATGGTATCAGCCAATTTTTCTGTATGAACATTTTCGAATGTAAGTATGTAGTCAACTTGATAATATTTGGCTAGTTTGTCAAAGTCTCTACTATACAATTGGGATGGCTCAATTGCATATCCGGTTAATGTTTTTTCTTTTTGAGAGAAATCCTTTTCCCAATAGGTTGGATTAAATAGTATTCCTAAGTCAAAAAGAATTAAACGCGACATAGTATAATAGTATCTGAAATTGTACACTTCCATCTCCCTAAGTTTGATACTCCTGATTTGAGCGTTTATTTTTTCTATTTCTTCATCACTTGATTCATCTTCTTTTAGCTTTTCATAACTTTTAAGAGAAGCATAGTATCCGTCAATATATCTCTTCTGTATGGAATCGGAAAAAGGAATCATTAACTCATCAATTCTCACACTATCAGGATGGATGACCAGTATTTGAAAGGGTGAATAACCGGCTTTCGATCCTTGTGCTAAGGTTGGAAATTTAATAATAACCAGTATGCCCAAAAGTATCCAACTCTTCATTAAAACAAGTTTAGCCGATGTTGTATTGAAAACAGAAAATTGCCCATATTTCTTTATAAAAAATAATTGAATTTTATCTTTATGTAAGATAGTGGCCAAATGGCTTTTACCTGTCTCTAGGAAAGAAATGGTGGAATTGGTTCATTTTAAGGGCGTAAATGGCTGAAGATTTATCTGATCAGAAAATAGTCATGTCCATTCGTGAGGGCAATGCAGTTGTCTTTCAACAGGTATTTGATGCCTGCTATGAAAGCCTTTGCCAATACGCTTTTACCATG
>DATJHZ010000371.1:0-5732 GCA_035493595.1 Cyclobacteriaceae bacterium
TCCAGCACCAGACCCTGCAGCGGAACTGGCTCGCATTGTTAATGCCTCCATTGCTAATCAGGGTGTATTACTGATACCAGCTTTTGCAGTCGGCCGCACACAAGTCTTGCTTTACTACCTGCACAAACTTATTGAAGAAAAATTGATACCCGATCTTCCGGTATACATCGATAGTCCGATGGCAATCTCTGCAACGTATCTCTATTATAAATATCCACAGTATCATCAGGTAGATTTTAATAGAGGAACGTTTAGCCGTCAGATGGAAACTAACATGCTGGTGTTTGTAAAGACAGCTGCATACTCCAAAACATTAAACGATATTAAGAACAGAGCTATTATTATTTCTTCGAGTGGAATGATGTCGGGTGGGCGAGTACTTCATCATTTATATAATAGGTTGAAGAATACACAAGACACTGTTCTTGTTACCGGCTATCAGGCAGAAGGCACACGCGGTCGGAGATTAGTAGATGGCGAAGCAAGTATCAGAATTTTCGGCGAACAAGTTCCCGTTAAATGCCATATCGAAAATATGTCGTCTTTCTCAGGACATGCAGATCGCGAAGAGTTGTTTACATGGATGAGTAATTTTACTAAAGCACCAAAACTTACTTTCACAGTTCATGGAGAAGGTAAAAATATTGAGGCTTATGCCAACGCAATCCGGGAAAGAATGAAATGGAATGTTGTACAGCCTGCATATCAGCAATCTGTGCAATTGTTTACAGGTATTTGAAATTTCGATAGATGTTGCATAGCATGAATATGATAAAACCGGCAATACATTTCTATTTATGACTAATGTCATTTTTAAACCTGACGAAAAGCAATGAATCAACAATTTATGCTCTACTAATAGCAAAGGAATTTTTTCATCGTCTGTAAAATAATTTCCTAAGTATGATCATCGTCATATTATGTTAGGATAGAATAGTACAACTTTAATTATCAGTAAAAAAAACTCTCAATTATGATAATTACAGATGATCGATTGGATTTGACAAAAGTTTCGGTAGCTGACATAGCGCTCTCATTTCCGCAAGCCGTTGAAGTTCTAACCCGTTACAACCTTGACTATTGCTGTGGTGGTAAGAAGTCATTTAATCTGGTTTGTAAAAGAGCTGGATTAAATCCGGAATCTATTTGGGAAGAGATACAATTAGCAAGTATCAGCGTTGGACCGGATAGCAGCATGCGATATGATACATGGGAGGCGCCTTTGTTAATAGATTTTGTTATTCAGCATCATCATCAATATGTGCGAGATTCAATTCCGCAGATTCAGGCATTACTGGATAAGGTGTGCAATGCGCATGGTGATGACAGCCTGTTTTTGTTGACTGTAAAAGATTATTTCAACAAACTTGCAGAGGAACTTTTGAGTCATTTGCAAAAAGAAGAAGATATACTATTTCATGTCATCCGAAAAATATTTCGTGCGAGCACTTCTGAAGAAGAACTGCCAATTGGTCAGCATCAATTAAGTTCACTATTGATAGTTATAGAAGATGGACATGAAATAGCAGGGCAACTTATTAAATCTATTCGGACTCTTACAAATAATTACATACCACCAGCATCAGCCTGTCCCACTTTTAAATTGGCATACGTGATGTTGAATCAATTTGATAAAGATTTGATACAACACGTACATCTTGAGAATAATATTTTGTTTCCAAAAGCGATGGGAATTTATGATAAACACTCTGTTATTTATCAGTAGAAACCTTATAATGTAAGTCAGCTTACGGTACTTGTTTACTAAGATTTATTTTGTGCTGAAATAGTTGCGCAATATCTCGTGCACGAGATTTTACCTCATCAGCTTTTTCACCCTTAAAATTCTCATCCACTACTTCTGTAAATAGTTTCAACCACCTGGTAAAATGCTCCTCATCAATGGGAAGATTTATATGCTTTTGAAATGGATTGCCTTTATAGCTTTGATCTCCCAACATGAGCGACGACCAGAAGTTGTACATCACCGGTAAATGTTTAGACCAATCAAGATGACTGAAAAGTGGTGCAAGAAGTGTATCTGCCTGCACCCTTTCATAGAATCTGTCAACCAGAGTTTGAATATCTTGACGATTACCTATATCGTTATGCACTACCATTGAATTTATTTTTCTGGAGGAAGTAAAACCTGATCTATTACATATATAATGCCGTTTGTTGTTGGTACTATTGCTACCACATTAGCACCATTAACAGTTACTTTATCACTGGTCTTTCCAATCTTAACGTTACTTCCATTCACCTGGTTCAGAGTCATTCCATCACGAATCATATTTTCACGTATTACACCAACATAAACATGGTATTCCAGAATGTCGCGAAGTTTTTCTTTGTTCTCCGGTTTAACCAGATTATCTACCGTTCCGGCTGGGAGTTTTTCAAAGGCTTCGTCTGTAGGTGCAAATACGGTAAAAGGACCTGTGTTTGAAAGTGCATCGACATACTCAGCAGCTTTTAAAGCAGCAACAAGCGTTTTGTGATTGGGTGATGCAATTGCAACCTGGACAATGTTTTTCTGTGACTCGTCATCTTTTACATTAGATTGTCCACCATCAACAGCAGCTTCGGCAACGGATGGTGTTGTTGATGCTGTTTCTGTGCTAGCACCCGGTGAGCAGGCAATACACGCTACCAGAGCGATGTGAAGTAGATTTGTTGTTTTCATGTTTATATCATTTGGGGTTTGTAAGCAGCGTTCATTTGTAAAATGATGATTGAACGTGTTATTGTTTATGACTGAAAGATGACATTATCCGCAGTAATAGGGTATGAGCCTGATCATACTGAAACGATGATATTTAGCAGCTTTATTGAGGTTAAAGATCTTTGCGTGAAAAAATTCGCATAGCGATGGAGAGTGGTAATATTACCCAAATCATTAAAATAGAAAAGGATAGTATAGCCCCAAGGTTGCTTCCAAAGAACTCTTTATAGAAGGCTCCGGTATAGCCCATTAAAGCAGAAATATCAAGTTGCAACAACATAATAATTCTAGCCAGGTCAACAGGATTAAAGGCAATTAGCGTGAGTGTTATTTTATCTAATGGATAATCGCTAAAACTGTAAACAACCCATAGCAAAAGACCATCATAAATTAATGAAAAATAAAACCAGAACAATAGGGCAATGCCAATGGCCTTAGCCTTGTCGCGTGTCAATACAGACGAGAGAAATGCCAGAGAAACAAAAACCAGTGTAAGAATTATGCCCGTGAAAAGCAATGTAATTATAGTAGCATCTGCGCCGAATAGTAATGCTGGTACGCCAATGCCAATAACATAGGCACCACATAAAGAAACAGCCACTGAAATGTATTCACTAAGAAATATAGATTTTCTGTTTACCGGCTGTGCAAGCATTAATTCAATGAACTCATAGGAGTTAAAGAAGTGTATCGTTGTGAATACGACACTGATTAATGGAACCACCATCAATACAACATTAAGCAGGCTTAGTACTACCTTGCCTGAATCAGAATCAATCTGAAACATGGCAAATGTACTTAACAATAGAAATGCTGTGTAGAGAATGATAAATCGGGTACGCAGCAGATCATAGAAAATGTATTTGATTACGCGTGTCATATTATTCTGTGATGGAATCCATTAATTCTTTTTGTTTGATTAATGTTGCAATAGCTTTACCAAGACGCTTTTCGTTGGTTTCATCTTTCAAGGCTTCAATGGTGTTGTTGTATTGTAACTTTCCTTCAAATATGTAAACAACATCAGTTGTGAGTTCATCCAGATCATTGAGTACGTGAGAGGTAATGAGCAATAATTTTCCTTTTGTTTTCTCACTTATTATTTTTTCTTTCAGAATCTCAACGGCTAGTGGATCAAGACCCGCCGTTGGTTCATCAAGAATCAGAACGGGAGCGTTAAATAGAAATGCCAGCGCGGCGCTAACCTTTTGCCTTGTTCCTCCGGATAGTGAATGCATTTTCTTATCGTAAATCTTGTATAGCTTGAAAGCATCAATCAATTCTTCGTCAACTTTATCGTTGTGTGAGCGAATGTTCTTCATCATATCAATCAGTTGACCAATACTGATGTTTTCGGGATAGCGACCTATCTGTGGCATATACCCAATTTTCTCCCGGTACTTCCAGTCATTGAATATGCTTTTATCATCAAATAGAATTTCTCCGGAAGTTGGAACAACCAAGCCAAGTAAACTTTTAATCAGTGTTGTTTTGCCTGAGCCATTCGGACCAATCAGCGCATAGCTTTTAGAAGCGAAAACATCCAGGTTAACATCATTGAGAACCTGTAGTTTGCCAAATTTTTTATTTATGTTGATAAAGGAGATCATAAGGTTTCATAGAAGGTAAATCATCTTTTAAATTTTCGGGTGTCATCGCTGGAATGGCTTTTTCTGCACGATCCATCAAATAGACAAGAAAGCTACGCCAGAGTAAAACAGCAGTTGGCATTTGCTCTACAATCATACCATACATGCTCACTGGGTGATAAGGCACATCACCTATGGCATCCTTATTGAGATCATAGCCTTCATATTTGTCCCAGTAATTACTATTGATTTTATTCAACACCAAACTGCCATTGCTTACAAGATCAAAAGTGTTGGCGAGAAAGTTATTTCGTTTAAAAATATTATCATCACAACTTGCCTGTAGCCTGACGGCGTAACCATTATTACTAAATATGTTTTCCGTAAACTCAATCCTACTGCTGCCTTCCATAAAGATACCAACAGAGTTTTTAATGAACCTGTTACCCGTTACAAAGCTGTCCCGAATATCTTTTAAGAGTAAACCATACGAGGCCGAGCCCCAGTTGTGCTCAAAAGTATTGTTGATCATTTTTACACCTTTAGTATACATCACAGCAACACCGGCACCGTTGTTAACAAATGTGTTGTTTCGGTATTCGTCATTATGCGAAAACATAAAATGAAGGCCATAGCGCATGTTGCCCTCACTATAATTATTTGTGATGAGCGAGTTTGTAACAAACTCGAAGTAGATACCATCACGATGTCCTTTGATGGTATTGTTATTTACTGTGATGTGCGAACACTTCCACATGTGAATGCCATTGGCAATCTGATGTTTGGCATCTACATTAGCATGAAGCTGATTATTTTCAATCCATGAGTTTGATGAGTTGGCAAAGTATATTCCAAAGAAAGTATTTTCGAACCGGTTGTTTAAAATTTTAAGATTTTTGCATTGAATAGCTTTGATGGCCGCCAGATCATTCATGCTCGCGATACCGGTATTGATAAATTTTAATCCTTTAACCAAAACATCATTGGCGTGTATGGTGAAAATCTCAAATTTATTTTCGCCATCCAGTACAGGGAAATTTTCTCCAACAATAGAAATGGATTTATTTAATATGATATTTCCTTCGCGGTATATTCCACTTTTAATTAATAGCACATCACCTGGTTTTGCCAGTCTGATGCCTTCTTTGATAGTGTGCACATTTTCTGATACGCCAATTTTAATAGTTTCAGCTATTGATGTACTGTAACTTAGAAAGCATAAGAGTGTGAGAAATCCTGTTTTCATTTAAATGAATATTAACAGCCAGTGATGCATCTCATTTGAATTGTGTAACAAGTTCTCCCCAGGTAAGGATAATGCCATGCCATTCTGTATTGAATTTCTCCAGATCTTTTTTCTTTTCGAAGGCCGCCACATTGCCAATCATCGGACTTTTAATCTGATTTGATTTGCTATA
>DATJHZ010000372.1:0-12299 GCA_035493595.1 Cyclobacteriaceae bacterium
TGAA
Source organism: Cyclobacteriaceae bacterium (assembly GCA_035493595.1). Classification (GTDB taxonomy): domain Bacteria; phylum Bacteroidota; class Bacteroidia; order Cytophagales; family Cyclobacteriaceae; genus DATCRE01. The sequence goes on from DATJHZ010000372.1 coordinate 5, forward strand.
GGATTACAAAAGAAGATTAAAGCATTATATCAAAAAGTATAGCACTGCAGTGCACAAATAAATCAGAGAGCCCCAAAATCGTAATGATCTTGGGGCTCTCTGATTTTTGTTAGAGTTTGAATTTTTATAAATCCAAATTTCAATTAACTCTGGAATAGTATTGCAATCACTATCTATTATTTAAACAAGCCACCAAGCATACCACCTATATCTCCAAGGCCACTATCTTGTTTAGAGCTACCACCAAGTTGACCAAGCATTCCTCCGATGTCGAAGTTGCTTCCACCAAGACCACTCATTACGTCTTGCAAATTGAAAGAACTGTCTGATGGATCATTGGTTTTGGAAATAAATTTATTCATAACTGTAGGAATCAGACTGGATGCAATACTCTGCGCTGACTGTGGTGATACACCAAACTTTGAAGCAAGACTTCCTGCCACTGATGAAATGATTTGCGTTACCATCGGGTTGTTAGCAATAGAACCGCCTTGAAACAGTGATGCTACCTGTTGAAAGTTTCCTTGTGAAATATGATTCTGCAATCCACTAAAAATCTGATTGCCTACATCTGCAATAGCAGCATCATTATGCTGATTTGGGATTGCCTGATTGTTGATGATCGCATCACCAGCATGTTGCTTTACGAGGTCCATTATTTGATCTAGCATAATTAGGTGTGTTTAAGTAATTTTTTTATGAGGTTAAAAATCGTAAATCGTAAATCGTAAATCGTAAATCGTAAATCGTAAATCTTAATTTATATTACTTCATCGCCAATAGTTTTTTAACATACTTGCCAACAATATCAAACTCAAGATTAACAGTGTCGCCTTCTTTAAGCTGATGAAAATTAGTATGCTCATATGTATAGGGAATGATGGCTACTGTAAATCCATCGATCTTTGAATTAAAACATGTAAGGCTGATACCGTTCACTGAGACCGATCCTTTCTCAACCGTTACATTTCCAACAGATGGATCGTAAGTAAAATCAAACAACCAGCTGCCTCCAACTTCTTTTATAGATTTTACGATTCCTGTCTGATCAACATGACCTTGAACAATATGACCATCAAATCGGCCATTGTTAAGCATGCATCTTTCAAGATTAACTTTATCGCCTTCTACCAAATCTCCGATGTTGGATTTCTGAAGAGTTTCATCAATCGCTGTAACCCAATGTGCGCTCTCTTCGACCTTTGTTACGGTAAGACAAACGCCATTGTGTGAAATACTCTGATCTATTTTCAGCTCGTTGCTTATGGAGCTACTCACTAAAAAATGTCTGTTTGTACCTTCTTTGCGGATGGTTTTAATGGTGCCCATCGCTTCTATTATTCCTGTAAACATGACTCAAAATTAACCCGACTTATCATCTTTAAAAAGAATTAATTAGATACATTGGTAATCAGTTCAACCCGTTCACAACATGGAATTTGGCCGAGTAGACCCTGCTGATTTAAGTGCGATTGATCTTACTCTTCCACCCGATAAGTCTGAAACTCGTACTGTATTAAAAAAAGCAGGATCTAACAAAGCCCCTCAGATCTATGTTGGCTGCGCTAAATGGGGCCGAAAGGATTGGATTGGAAAGATCTATCCACCAAAAACTAAAGAATCAGATTTTCTTAATCATTATTCAAAGCATTTTAATTGCATTGAACTGAATGCTACATTTTACAAAATGCCAACCGAAAAACAAACTGCTGCATGGAAAGCTAAAGTTGGAAATGATTTTATGTTCTGTCCAAAGTTTGTAGATCAGATCACTCACTTGAAGAGACTCAACGATGTAAAAGAATTAACAGAACGTTTTCTGGAAGGCATTAGTGGCTTTGGCAATAATCTTGGTCCATTATTTCTTATGCCGCATCCAGGCATGGGTCCTAAAACATTAGCGACTATTCAAACCTTTATTCAATCTCTTCCAAAAGACATTAAGCTTTTTGTAGAGCTGCGTCACAGTGAATGGTTTAGTAACAAAGACGCTTTTCAACAGATCTTTGCCATGCTTGAAAACAATAGCACTGGTGCTGTCATTACCGATGCCTCAGGCCGAAGAGATTGTGTTCACATGCGACTCACTACTCCCGAAGCTTTCATTCGCTTTGTGGGTAATGGTTTACACTTAACAGATTACACCCGTATTGATGACTGGGTGCAACGCATTAAGCAATGGATAGAAGAAGGCATTCAAAAAATTTATTTCTTTATGCACCAACATGAAGAGCTCCGATCACCTGAGCTAAGTCGGTATCTTATTCAACAACTTAATAAACATTGCGGAACAACTATACCCGAGCCTAAATTTGTTGGTGAAGAATCTGATTTATTTGGTGCTGTTCCTAAAAAGAAAAAGTCAGGTAAGTCCTGACTTTTTTCTCTTCTACATAACTGTTGGTATTATCTTTCGCGACTTTCCCTGTGAATCATAAATAATAATCTCTTTAACACCATTCGGTATTTTTACTTTTCTTGATGATTGTGATAAATACCCGGAGCCATAGTATGCTTCTGCCTTTTCCTTTCTACCATCCTGATAAATAAATTCTAACCACGAATCTAATGGTTGAAGCACTAACAGATTTGTTTTTAATTTTTCATGCGGAACAAAAACTTTCAAGCTATCTCTGTTCTGCGTCGCCAGAAATATTTCTTCTTGTTTAGAATTATAAAGGTAGGCCAATGCTTTTGCATCACCCTTAACATAAAATCCGCTGCTTGCTGAAGGTGTTACTGTAAAAGCTCCCTTACCATTGCCAAGTAGAACAAGTCCTGTAAATGCATCATATCTACCGGTGAATACTTCGTTGCCATAATCATTTCCAATCATCATCACATCTAAGTTTCCATCATTGTTAACATCATCGGTAATCATGCCATTCACAATCGATACCTGTACAAGTAAAGGCAACGATGTCATTTTGAATTTGCCATTACCTAAATTCTCAACATAACTTGTTGCCATGTTGTTGGCCTCTAATACAGTTGCATCTTTAAGGTCTTCATCACTTAGCACATCATTGATCGTTGATTTGCCATAATGTTTATAGTTATTAAACTTCTGTCTGAATTTAGGACTCTGAGAATTAAGCTCGTCCCAGAAATGAACAGGATATAATTTCTTCACAGTGTCCTGCATAGATTCACGTTGATAGCAAGCCAGAACCGGATCAATACTGTTGTTACCATCAAAATCTTTGGCAAATACTTTCAGCGGATATAGTTTATTACATTTATAACTATTGTTCAATCCCAGGTTACCCACTATATAATCAAGGTCACCATCTTTATCATAATCTCCTGCTGTAATGCTGTTCCACCAGCCACGTTCATTTTGTAAACCTGTATCTCCAAGCTTCCTGAATTTTTCTCCTTCATTCTTATAGAAATCAACAGACATAAATTCGCCAGCGAGAATGAGGTCAACTTTACCATCATTATCGAAGTCAGACCAGATAGCATCTGTTATCATCCCAGGTGTTTTCAATTCTGCACATACTTGCTCCGTAACATTTGTAAACTTGCCATGATCATTCTTCAGCAAATAACTCTCAGCAGGCATAGGATAACTTCCAGGAACCACACGGCCAGCAACAAACAAATCCAAGTCACCATCGGCATCATAATCTGCTGCGCGTACAGACGATCCTGATGATTTTGTATCAGGCAATGCAGAAGGGTCCGTCTTAAACACTCCTTTACCATTGTTTATGTACAATCTATCCTGATAAATGTCGTACGATGTTCCGGGTTCAATACTTCCACTGACAACATATAAATCAAGGTCGCCGTCATTATCAGCATCGAATAACAAAAGACCTTCATCTTCTTCTGGTTTTATTTTCTCAGGAATGAGATTATTTACAACACCGAATGTCCCATCCTTCTTTTGAACAAAAGCTGTTGTGTAAGTGTCTTTTGAACCCCCAATTATAAAATCTTCTAATCCATCGGCATTGATATCGCCAACACAAATACCAGGTCCAGCCTGTGAAAATTTATGAGGCATCGTTCGTTGAAGATTAAAATCAATCTGATCTTCTTCCTGATGTTTAAATATGATCTTTGTCGAAGCACTGGCTTCTTCAAACAATGTTCCGCTTTGTATTGGTAATGTGTGCACTGTTGTTGATTTGCCTTCCGTCTTTTCATCGATATGAAGTACCTGATCTGCTGTCACATTTTTCAATGTTGTTGATTTTCCATCAGGCCATTGAACAATTAATGAATCTATGGTGGTTTCCTTTCCTAAACCAAAATGAATTATATCTTCAACTGACGAGAGGAATCCACGTGAAAGAGATTGTTCAGCATACTGCATTTTACCGTTGCTATAGTAAAGATTAATTTTTGTTCCGAGTGCATCTCTATTCTCTTCAGTTCCATTAAGTTTTATTCGAATGAAATGATGGTCACTTGGTGTGTTCTTTTCACCAGTGTTCGTTAACTGATTTTCATAAATAGATGCAGGGCTGTTAATATTATTGATAACATAATCCAGATCACCATCGTTATCTAAATCTGCAAATGCTGCACCATTTGAGAAGGATGGTGTGCTCAATCCCCATGCTACCGTAACATCTTTGAAAGTAAGGTCACCATTATTTTTATAGGCATAATTTGGTATGCTGACTATTGGAATCGAGTCCATGATATAACGAATGCCAGCAATGTGTCCAACGTCAGCGCGATAGTTTGCAAAGTCTTTATCGGATATGTCTTTCGGAAATCCGTTTGTAATTAACAGATCACGATTACCATCATTGTCGACATCTACAAACAGTGGTGACCAACTCCATTCCGTTTGGAATACACCCGCTAATTCTCCTATCTCACTAAACTTGATTCCTTTGTTGAGATTATTATTCAAATGCAACATGTTTCTCACATACTGATATTCGTAATTATATTTTTCATTGTTGATGTAGTTCAAATAACTTTTATTGCTGATGGTTGTTTTTTTGCGACTGTTTATTTCGGGCAGCATATCTAGTGTGATGATATCGGGCAACCCATCATTGTTGATATCAGCAACATCATTACCCATGGAGAACTGACTCTGGTGTCCAACAAATTCAGCTATGCGATTTGTGAACGTTCCATTTTTATTATTGATAAAGAGATTATCGTTAGAGAGGTAGTCATTTGAAACATAGATATCAGGCCAGCCATCCATATTAAAGTCGGCCACTGAAATACCAAGTCCAAATCCTTCTACATTTATTCCACTACCATTTGTTACGTCTGTAAATGTATTGTTACCATTATTTCTGTATAGCTTATCGTTATTTGGTGATGAGCCATCTGTTATTTTTGGTCTGTAATTCGTTGGTTGATTAGACACTCTCACATTGGTAAGGATATATAAATCAAGATCGCCGTCTTTATCATAATCCAGAAAAGATGCATTGATACTGTAGCCTCCAAAGGCTACACCGTATTGTTGCGCCATATCCGTAAACTCAGGCACACCATCCTTATTAACCCCTTTGTTGATAAAGAGCATATTATGTCTGTTGGCTGAGTCTTTCTTCATTGTGGCGCAGACATAGATATCCATCAAACCATCTTTATTTATATCAGCAATAGCCACACCCGAATTCCATTTACCTTTTACGTTTACATGAGCTTCATCGGTAACATCTTTGAATTGAAGATTACCCTTGTTGAGATAAAGCTTATTCTCTACTTCATTGCCGGTAAAGAACAAATCCTGCAGACCATCATTGTTAAAATCAGAAACAGCCACACCTCCACCGTTATAGATATACTCGTAGGTGAGGATATTAAAGCTGTCGGTTTCTTCAATTGCATTCGTGAAGTAGACGCCCGTTTCATCGGCATTCTTCATCACAAATAATGTATCTGCCTTTTTATTGCAGCTATTCAAAAGTGCCAGCGTAAAACCCGACAGCACAAAATATAAGACCTTATTTTTCATAGTGGAATAAAAAAAAACGAAGGCAATTTACATTGCCTTCGTTTTAAAGTAACTAATAAATCAAATATTAATAACCAGCATTTTGTTTCAATACAGAAACGCCATTAACTTGGTTTAAGTCAATCTGATCTTGAGGAATTGGATAGTATTCATTCTTACCAACTGAAAACGAAGTTTTAGCAGATATAGAATTGTACTTACCGTTATACTCAATAGCTGACTGAAGATTTACAGGATTTGAATTTGCATTGGCATTAGATGTTTCTCCCCAACGAACTAAGTCGAAGAAACGCTTGCCTTCCATAGCCAACTCTAACTTACGTTCAAAGTGAACGGCTTTACGAGCTGTTGCCTGATCTGCAAATGCACCATACAAGCTAACTACATAGTTACCAGCAGGTATTGATTTAACAGATGGATCCAAATAAGCTGAGTAATCATCTTTTGTAGGATCTTTAGAGAACTTAACCCATCCATCAGGATTTTGTGCTCTCTTACGAACCATGTCAACATACGTTACACCAAGACCAGCTTCATTTTTTTCTACAGCCGCTTCAGCTCTCATTAAAAGAACTTCAGAGTAACGCATAAACGTAAAGTTTACTGCGTTGTAACCTGGTGTCCATGAACTTCCGTCAGTATATTTTCCAATCTGAGTTTTTGAGAAGATAGCCTTTTTAGGTGTGTAAGGACCTCCATCAGAAAGTGAACGTACCCAAGGTGCACCTGAATAAACGCCCCAATCATAATAAGGAACTCCAGTACGAGCAACTGTCCAGTCAATACGTGGATCTAATGGATTAACATCTCTGTCAACACTCGATGGTGTTGGAGATTGCATCCATGCCAAGTCTGACAATGCATTTGCATCGCTGTTATAGCTACCATCTAATAGTGGTAAACCACCTGATGTTCTGTATGAGTTAGCAAGATCAAATGATGGTTGGTTAAATCCGCAGCAACCTACTGGCAATGATGACAAATAAGGGTAGTTCAATACGTTATTAGCGTTTGCATTGGCCGCACCAGAACCATCATTAACTGAAGATTGAAGCGCAAAAACAGATTCTGAACTGTTATCAGTTACTGCATCAAATGCATCATGGAATCTATCCAATAGCTTATACTTTGTGCCACCTGGTGTCTTTCCATTCGCAATGATATCATCCAAAACGGTTATTGCAGCGTCCCATTTCTTTTCAAACAAATAAGTCTTTGCAAGAAATGCACCGGCGGCCCATTTGTTAGCACGTCCGGCAGCCATTCCATCAGACTTTAATGTAGTGTAAGCATCATTAAAATCTTGTTCTATTTTTGGCCATACATCAGTTTCATTACTGATTTTGTAGTTATTCTTAGAGTAATCGATGGTCTCATCAACGTATGGGATATTACCCCACATCATTTTAGCTTCCATGTGATAGAATCCTCTCAAGAATTTAGCTTCACCAAGAATTCTGGTTTTGTCATCAGCTGAAACTGCTCCTTCAGGAAGTGCATTAAGCAACTTGATAACAACGTTAGCACGGTTTACACCATCATATACTGATTGCCATTGTACGCGTAGATAACTGTTTGTTGCTGGTGCAGTGAATTGTGACAATGGATTGATATCAGATTGGTCACCAGAGTTAGATCCTTTAAAAGCATCCTGTCCTACAACACCACCATAAACCCAGTTAGTGTTATCTGTGGCCCAGGTACCAGGGCTATTTTTAACAAGGTTTGAACCCTTCAATGTGGAGTAAGCTCCAATCAAAGCTGCTTCAACACCTGCTTGTCCTTGCAACTGGCTTCCCAAAACCGCACCTCTAACAGGTTGATTCAGGAAAGTATCCTGACACGAAAACACTATCGCCATACTCATTGGAATCAACAAGTAAACGACTTTCAAAACTTTACTATTTATCATAGTTTTCATAATTTCTTCTGTCTTATCTAATTAAAATCCAATATTAAATCCTAGGGAATAAATCCTGGTAGCAGGATAATTACCAACATCAACACCAAGTGTTGTATCAACACTAGAAGCAACTTCAGGATCTTTACCAGTGTACTTAGTAATAGTGAACAAGTTCACACCTTGTAAGTATACTCTGAATTTCTGAACACCGTATTTGCTTAGCATGCCTGCAGGAAGATCATAGTTAAGTTGCAGATTTCTGAGACGGAAATATGATCCGCTTTCCATGTACCATGAGTTAGCTTGAGAGTTGGTACTGAAATTTGAAGCTGTCTCAACAATAGGTGTCTTCGCTCCATCAGGATGCTCTGCAGTCCATGAATGCAGGGTAGAAGAACTAAGCGCTGCACCTGAGAATGACTGATAGAAATCATTATACCATTTGCTGAAGTTGATGATCTTATTTCCATACTTACCATAGAAGAACGCATTCAATGTGAAGTTTTTATACTTCGCAGTAAGGTTCAAACCATACGTGAATTTTGGAATTGGGCTGCCCATGTATACACGGTCTTTGTCATCAATAACTCCATCGCCATTAACATCTTTGAATTTAAAACGGCCTGGAGCCGCACCATCTTGTTTAGCAGAGGCAGATACGTCAGCAGCATTTCTGAAGTAACCAACCATCTGATAGCCATAGAATGACGCAAGTGATTGACCAACTGAATTTCTATTGAAGGTAAGGTTACGGAAAGTAGCACCATCAAAATAATTAACACCAGGAGCAATAGCTGTGATCTTATTTTTAAGAGGTGAAATATTTCCATCAATTGTTAATTGAAGGTCGCTGGTAACATTGAGTCTCTTCGTGATTTGAAGATCAATACCCTTGTTAGTCATACTAGCAATGTTAACAAATGGATTCTGTGCATAAACACCGGCAGTAGCAGAGAAGTTAGGGTTATAAAGAAGACCAGTAGTCTTTTTCTGCCATACTTCAAACACTACATCCAATGTTCCATGTAAAAGTGTCGCATCTAAACCAATGTTAGTTGTTGTGTTCTTTTCCCATTTTCCAGCAGGGTTACCAACTTGACCAGGTACAAAACCACCAGCCACGCTTGTATTAGTACCAGAGATATCATAACCATTAACAGGACCACCATTATACAAAGTATACTGGTTAGTAGCAGGAATATTCTGGTTACCCATAACACCCCATCCACCTCTCAGTTTCAAATCATCAATAATTGTATTTCCCTGCATGAAGCTTTCAGATGAAATTCTCCAGGCACCAGATACCGCAGGGAATACACCTGATCTGTTCTGAACACCAAATGCAGAAGATGCATCATGACGGAATGTACCGCTTATGTAGTACTTCTCTTTGAAGTTATAATCAAGTTTGCCGAAGTAAGAAGCAAGAGTTCTTGGCTGGTCAGCTACGTTGATTGCGTTAGTCTGGTTAGCAGTTGCACCAAAATTTGGAATACCGCTACCTACTGTTCTTCCTGAAGCATCAGTATTGCTTAGTGTTAAATAGTTAGGATCAGTACTGAATGGATTCAAACCTGTTCCTTGTATGAAACGACTGATAACCGGATCTTTGAGAGCCTCATAGCCAGCTAATGCAGTTATACCGTGATCACCAAATTTATTTTGGTAACGGGCAGTGTTAGTAAATACCCAGCTTGTACGTTGAGCATATCCTTCGCTATAAACATTGGAAGATGTATTTTCTGCATTTTCATAAGTTCTGAAACCAAGTTGAGAGAAATATGAATAGCTCATTGTTCCACCAATGCTTGAACGGATAGTCAAATGTTTAATTGGATCTACTTCTACATAAGCATTACCGAAAACATTGAATCCATTATTCTTATTGTAGTTCTTGTTCAAACGAGTAAGGTTGGCTACAGGGTTAGCAGGGTTGTTGAAACCTGGAGCTGCAGTACCTGCCCATCCTCCATTCACATCATGAACAGGAATGATTGTTGGCATACGATAAGCAAAATTCAATTGGTTTTCATTTTGTTGGTTACCGATCTGTGGGTTATCACGATATGATAACTGGAGGTTTTCACCAATTCTAACGTGCTCAGCTGGTTTGAATTCAGAATTCAAACGGAGGTTATATCTCTTTAAATAAGTGTTAAGAGCAATACCTTGTTGATTGTAATAAGCCAGGTTTAAATAGTAATGTGAACGTTCATTACCACCAGACATACCTAATGAAAAACGGTTAACCGGAGCATTGCGAGTCATTGCTTTATACCAGTCTGTTCCACCTTTATTGGCTTTTACTACTTGAATGATAGCTCCCTTTGAAGGGTCTACATTATAACTTGCTAAAGCGGCAGCAATTGAAGGGTCACCTTCATTAATATTTCCTGTTGGCTTCCATGAACCGTCACTTTGTTTTACACCAACGTTGATATAATCAGGTAATACAGGATTATTAATGTCAGATCCATAAGGCTGATTAGCAGTTGTTGCACCACCATTACGAAGTGCTTCGTAAACTTTATTAGCTTGTTGTTGTGGATTCAATACGCCAATACCTTTACCAGGTGTATTGATACCTGTGCTCATATCGAAATCGATATGTGTATTGCCATCATTTTTACCATGTTTAGTAGTGTAAACAACTACACCAGATGCAGCTCTTGCACCATAAATAGAAGCAGCACCAGCATCTTTCAGAATAGTGGTAGTTTCTATATCATAAGGATTCAGGTTACTGATATCATATGTAGGAACTCCATCAACAATGTAAAGAGGTGTGTTATTTGTTAATGAACCAAATCCACGGATACGAACCTGTGCAGGAGCACCTGGTTGTCCTGATGTAGTAACTTGTACACCAGCAACGCGACCTTGAATTGATTGTTCAACGTTTGAAACCGGAATAGCTACGTTATTAGCTGTTGATATAGTAGATACAGCTGATACGATGTCTTGCTTACGTTCACTGCTATAACCCGTTACAATAACTTCGTTAAGTGACGTTACATCAGCTTCAAGTGAAACATCTACAACCGCGCGATTTGCAGCATCTACTTCTTGTGTTTTGTATCCAATAAAAGAAAATACAAGCACTGAGCTACCACTGGATAAACTCAATGTGTATTTACCTCCAGTGTCTGACGTGGTACCATTCGTAGTACCTTTTTCAAGGATACTTACACCCGGAACAGGCTGACCTGTTTCATCTAATACTGTTCCTGAAACAGTTAATTTCTGAGCATATGTTGCAGTGGCTATGGCCATAACCATAACGACCGCAAATAATCTCAACCAATTATTATATAGTTTTTTCATCATTAGTTCTCGTTAGGATTATTTTAATTCAGTTAACCCGGCAGTGTAAACGACATCATACGTGAGGTCACCAATTCTGTGATCAGTAACATTGATTGTTATCGTTACTGCATCAGAAAAATTAACGTCGTTTGTACCATTATTAGCAACAGGAACACCTCCTGGATTATCAATATCCTTTAGGGTAATAGAGTTTAAAGTTACACCTGCTCCGTTTGTTGGCACATCAACATGAAATTTCAAGCCGTTTAATGTAGAATTAGTAACAGTGCCTTTTAAAGCTTTAATAAGCGCTACAAAGCCTGTATTAACATCAACAACATCAGGTGATGTACTGGATAGCGTTAGCAATGGTGCATCCACAGCATAAATATTATATGAATGTGCTCCTGTAGTAGCAGAATCCTGTGCCATTACTTTAACTATTTTTACAGAAGTAAGATCGATTCTTCTATCCTGCTTCATTGGTACCACCTCGGAACCATAGTGAAGCACACCAAATGGATTATCGAGTGCGTAACTGAAAGTCACCGAATCAAAACTAGTTGATGGGGTTTGATACACATCATAAAGAATAAGATCAGAACCACTCGTTGCAAGCGAAGCACCAAGAGTTGAAGTAGCACCTGTACTTACTTCTTTACCACCAAAAGATTTAAATGTGAATGTATTGTTGGAAGGCGTAACAACTACAGTAACAACATAGTTATTTATATCAGTGCCATTATTTGCGGTCACTTTATAAGTAACTGGGTTTGTAAAATCATTCGCTGTAGTACCGCTTGCCTGAGTTGTTGATCCAACCGTAACTGTACTAAATGCATCATTAGTAAATGTTGCTTTTAATGCAGTAAGTGCTGTTTTATAGGGAACATCAACTGTGATAGTTTTTGCAGCCTGATCAATCGTCGTTTTTGTACTTATTTTATCGAACGAGAAATCAGTGATCTCAGCATTAGGGCTGGTAATCGTTACCTCAATAGTATTGGAATAAGAATTTTTAACACTTTTCCCATCTGCGGAATGATTGTTGGTCACAACCACGGCTAAAAACTTTCCAACCTGAGCGTATGTAAACGTTACGGTTGCCTTTCCTCCTGTAAAAGAAGCAGCAGGAATAT
>DATJHZ010000373.1:0-13756 GCA_035493595.1 Cyclobacteriaceae bacterium
CATCAGAAGGTGAGGATCATTCAATTAAATCATACTAATATTTTTATAAATTTGTGCCCCAAATGATTTTGGTCTCGTAGTTCAATGGATAGAATAGAAGTTTCCTAAACTTTTGATACAGGTTCGATTCCTGTCGAGACTACGAACGGTAAAAAGCCTGAAATTGTAAAGATTTCAGGCTTTTTTGGTTCGAAGTGATCTCCTTCAGTCTTAGCGATCTTTAAAATTTCATGATTTAGAGGGTTCCATATTTGAACTGAACAGGAGTGTTCGAACCTTTCTATGCATATACCCAACCGTTACAACTACAATTGACCTTCTCGGGATATTACAATAATACATTTTTGTAACAACTGCCTCCAATGAGATGGAACCTTAAAATCTCCTGACTGAAGTTTGAACTAACTCCTGATTTCTCTGCGCATAAACAGATAATAAGATAACGCAAAACAAGTAACAGTAGAAGCTATCAACCCGGTGATCTGCGGCCATACAATCAAAAGGCTTTCCAAAAACGAAAGAGGCGTTGGTATCGCACCTGCCATTTCCTCCATTGTGATCGGGCTCAAACTCCTGATTGAGGGCATTAATAAAGTGTTAGTAGCGTCAGTGTAAAGTTGACTTGGCGCAAGGCGCAAAAAGCTTAATAGGATCTCATTATAATGACGCACCTCATTTTGAGTAAGTACATGAGAACTGGGAACGAGAGCTCTTACAATCATATTGACAATAATCTGATAGAACACCGTTAGAAACAGCCATATTCCAATCGCTGTGAGTGCTGACGTAGCGGCTTGTCTAAAACGAATAGATAGCAAAATGGATAGCCCAAGCCAAAATCCTATATACATTATGCAAATGATAGTGAAACTTAATATTCGAAGTATTTCTTCTAGCTCAATAAGAACACCCGTAAGTACTATGCCATAACCAATCATGAGAAAAACAAGAGCAAAAAAAAGAATGCTGATCAAGATCAGGGCACTTACGAATTTCGATAATAACAAATTGTCCCGATAAACCGGTTGTGCCATAATCCTCGTAAGTGTCCCACTCTGTTGTTCAGAGTTGATGGCATCAAAACCGAGGCTAATGCCAAGTAACGGTCCTAAAAAATTAAGAAATACATGAAATGGAGGTAACGTACCCTCAGTTGTTGTTAGCAGTTTTAGATACAAAAACATTTGGTCGGGATCATAGATGTCAGCAACGACTGCTTTAATGTTACTCATTGACACATACATTGCTCCCCAAAAAGTAAGCCCAATTAATATCAATAGTATTATGAACCGCCAACTACGGATATGACCACCAATTTCTTTGCGAACCATAATCCAAAAAGGACTATTATGCGATTCGTGTTCTAATAATCCTATTTCAAAAGAAGTCACCTGGTTTTTCATTGTTGATTACGCTCTGTTAGGTTGTTCTCAAAGTATTTTTGATAGACGTCGTCCAGGCCATATTGTTTCTTCTGAACGCCAGCGATGTTAAATCCTTTCGCCACAAAAAATCTGACGATATCAGGTGTTACGTCGCGACTGCATACAACATCGATAGTTTGGTCTTTCAGCAGCACCTCTTGCACAGATTCCAGTGTAAGTATTTCAGCATGGTGCTTCCGAACCATGTTAGGATCATCTTGTACTGTGACTTGTACTTCGTATGATTTGTTATTAAAAACATTTTTTGAAAGAGTGTCCAGATTACCTTCCACCAAAAGCTTACCACCTACAAAAATACCGACACGATCACAGACTTGTTGAACCTGATGGAGATGATGAGATGAAAGCAAAACAGTAAGCTTTTGCTTGCGACTCAATGTACGGATAAGCTCCAGAAAATCTTTTACGCCGGCAGGATCGATACCTAATGTGGGTTCATCCAGAATGATCACATCCGGTTGCTTGATTAATACATCGGCTAGCCCTAAGCGTTGTTTCATACCCCTTGAGTACTCCGAGGTTTTTTTATTTAAATCGTCTTGCTTGAGACCGACAAGGCGAAGCATTTCAATAGCTTTTCCTCTAACTGCTGATGAAGGAATGCCATTTAGTTCACCGATATAAATCAGGTTTTCAAGTGCTGTCATGTTATCGTAAAAGCCAAGACTGTCCGGCATATAGCCCACTTTTCTTTTTACGGAGATCGGGTTGGTCGTAGCATTGTAACCACAGACATTGACACTACCAGACGTCGGTTCGGTAAGGCCAAGCATCATCAGTATAGTTGTAGTTTTACCTGCACCGTTGGGGCCTAACAGCCCAAAAATTTCACCTTTTTGAATGGAAAGGTTCAAATCATCAACAGCTTTTAGGGTACCGTAACACTTTGTCAGGCCCTTCAATTCTATGATGGGGTTGTCCATGTGATCTTATCTTCTTCCGTATTTCCGAATAAGAAAATAAACAAGACCCACAGCAGCAAGAATAATTAAGATGCCAACTGCACCAGAAAGAAGCGAAGTACTAACTGTCATTCTAAAACTAGTCTGAACACTTTTTGCATTATTTTTTGCAGTAAAAGTTATGACATAATCACCAGCCAAAGTTTTATCGGGAACGGTCAACTTCGCAACAACATCAGCTGATTTACCGGGCTCCAGTTGTTCCAGTTTCGAAGGATTAAATGTTGCATCCCACTTCGAAGGAGCTTGTGCCGACAAGGAGATATCTTTCAGATTTAGCGTACCGGTATTTGTAACTATCAAATGAATTTCTTTCTGCTCTCCTTCAGTGATCTTACCACTTAAAAGGCCTGTAGGCGTAGTGAGCTCAACATTATAAGACCCCTTTACAACAGCCTCAAGATCTAAATGCAGCGTATCATTTGAAGCAGATGCAGTAATCGGTATTTTATATTTATTAGGTGCTGCATTATAAGCAGGGTGAATTTCTATGTTGATAGTTTCACTTTTGCCTCCATCTATATTAATAGATGTTATTTGATTACCTCTTGCACGGAACACAATACTCCAACCCTCAGGTGCCGTGGCCGTCAAATCGTAAATGCGCACTTGCGAAGAACCATTGTAAAGAGTTGTGCTATAGTTAAAGGCTTCATGTACTGCTGCCTCAATATTAATTAAGTGAGTTGCAAAGGTCGATTTTCCATCTGTAGCGCCCTTGCCTTGAGCTTTGGATAAAGGCGGTGCGAAGAAATAAACAGCTATAAATAAAGAAGACAGGAGTCTAATTCCTGCCTTGGACAAATTTGAAATGCAATTATTCGCAGACATAACGTTAATGAATAATAAGTAAAAATTTATTTTAAATAAAAGTTTTAAGAATTAGTCAATCCTTTCTATTTCGCGATCTCCTTAATTTTTTCGGCGCTAAAATAATAATGCAGATTATTACGAATCCAGAATTTTTTTAAAAATTTTTATGAGTATTAATTATCCATGGCTTTTTTTGTCCGACAAGAAAGGCTTTCTCAGTGGGTCGGTTTCTTGCTTGCCTTATGTTGTTCCTCGTAAAACTTATTCTTAATGGAATCCATACGGTGCATCATACTCCTTAAGTAAGGATCATTTAATTCATAACGCTTCAAGAAAAAATCATCGTGAAAGAAGTCAGGATAACGTGTGCTATCGGTAAAGAACAAAGGATCAAACTGTTTACTAAAGAAAGTTGAATGGCCTTGTTTGAAATAGTGATCAAAGCTGTCCATAACGCTATCCATTCGTGACGTATCACCATTTATATTTGAGTAGTATGATGTATAGGTTGAGTCAAACCCAATCATATTTCCCTTTTCATCATACCGCCTGTTTACCTTGATATCTACTTTAGGTTTCTGAAGACTATCGGTCTGTTTGTTTTTCAGCTCTGCATGCTGCCCGTTTGTATTTCCATGACACGAAATAAGCAAAAGCGTCAGGGTAATAATTGGCAACCCTAAAGTACCTGCATTGAAAACCCTTACTTTAATTTGATTGGTGACTTCCCGCCTGGCAGAAAGTGCAACCTTGTTAAAAAGTGATTTCATCTCTTTTAAAAATCGTTTACTAAAAATGCACCTAACAATTTTTATACTAATCTCTTCCTGGCGGTTTACCACGGGCTGTCAGAACAATGACTTCCGTATAGCATTATCAATTATGACATTTTGACATTTGTTTCAATTATCGACATGTCTATTTTATCTATGAAACCAGAATTTAAAATAAGCTAAACTGTGAGTTCGGAATTTTTGACAGTTTCTTTATTGGATTTTTAATGTAGTAGACTGGAGGCACAAAGTTTGAAAAGCGTTTTCAAGGAATCGCGATTTCCAATTTCCAATTTTAAAATAAAGTTTAACTAAATCTTAAAAGGAGAACCAAGTTATGAAAACCTTAGTAAGACAAAACGCTACTTTGTTTCCATCCCTTCCTTCATTACTTGAAGATTTCTTTAATCGGGACTGGGCAGATTCAACATTGGCCAATAGAAATTATTCTACTACGCTGCCGGCGGTGAATGTCAGAGAAACCAATGACAATTTCATCATTGATGTGGCGGCTCCAGGAATGAAACGTGATGAATTCAAAGTCGAATTGGACAACAACGTGCTCACTATTTCTTCACAACACGAAGAAAAAGACGAACAACAGGACGAGACAATAAACTATACGCGCAGAGAATTCAACTATCAATCCTTCCAACGCAGTTTCACGTTACCTGAAGACAAAGTAGAGGGTGAGAAGATATCTGCACGCTATTTGGATGGCATTCTCAATATTACTGTGCCTAAAAAAGACGAAGCGAAAGTAAAGCCTGTCAAGCAGATTACCATCGGCTAATAGCGGGTGCCGCTATGTGCTGATTTTAATCTTCGAATCACGGATAGTTGTGGTGTGACAAATCTGATCAACCTTGTAATCTTCTTTATCGTCATTCCACACTATCCCTGATTTTTTTAACTGTTTTCTTAATTATTAACAAACGTGACGACTTATGAAAACACTTTTCAAACCTATTCATTCTTTATCCAGAGTCCTTCGCGATTCGCCTGGTGTAACTTTAGGCAGCGCTATCTTTAGCAACACGCCCGACTTGTTTAATACACAGTTACGGGAAGAAGCAAATAATTTTATGGTGAGCATACCTGTGCCTGGCATAGACAAAGAAAATCTCAATGTTCATATTGAGGGTCAGTTGCTCATTATATCAATGAGGGCGCATGTTAAATTAGCCAAGACTAGTGCCTCTAAGCTCAAGGTATTACATTCCTTTGTTCTCCCCGATGAGGCTGATATAAATCGAGTTCATGCGAAATGTCGCAATGGTCTCCTTAATGTTCATATCGAAAAAATAAAAAGAACAAAAAAACCTATCATAATAAAAGTCCGGGGTAATGACAACGACATCAGAAACACGACGCCTTTAAATAGCTGGTGGAAAAGGACAAAAGAAAAAATGGATCTTCGAAAATTTATTCCTAATGTAAGGATGGTAAAAACCACGAGTAATTAAACATCTATGTTGTGTAACGCTGAGAAGGTCCTTCATCAATAATAAAACTAAACTCAATTACTTCTTGCTTGAACCGGGAGAACATCTGCTGAAAGGAATTGTAGGAATGCTTCTCAGTATCTTGTTACTGAGCTGGCTTTTGAAGCGTTTCCGCCAGCCTTATTTCAGTGCTTATATTATCGCAGGGATTTTATTGGGGCCGCATGGCTTACAAATATTCACGGATGTGACAACCATCGCTCAAATAGGATCACTTGGGCTCATCATGCAAATGTTTTTTATTGGTGCAGAAATCGAAGTTCCTGCCCTGTTGAAAAATATAAGAACGTCTGCCATAGGCGTATTTATTCAATTGATACTTAGCTTCATTTTTATTAGTGCAATTGGCCGACATCTTGGATGGGAGACAGGCCGGGTGGTACTCTTCAGCTTTGTAATTACGTTGAGCAGCTCTGCTATCATATTAGAATACCTGCATAAAAATAAAGAAATGCATTCACGGTTGGGCAACATTACCACGGGCATATTGATCCTTCAGGATTTCCTCATTGTACCTATGATTATGGTGCTGAATTTTATGGCGAATGGAGAATCCAATATTGAGCAGTTGGTACTAGGCATAGCGGTGACCTTGTTATTCGTGTTATCACTGCGTATGCTGATGCTTAAAAAGAAAATGGTGATACGTGGAGTTAGCGGCTTTCATCCGGATCATGAGCTGCAGGTATTTATAGGATTGCTGTTATGTTTTGGCTTTGCATGGATGACCAGTTTATTGCATCTGTCGGCCGCAATGGGTGCCATGTTTGCGGGAGTAATTATCGCGCAAACCGATTCCATGAAGTGGCTTGATCGGACACTGATTCCTTTTCGCGTGTTTTTCCTTGCTCTCTTCTTCTTATCCATTGGCCTGCAATTGGACTGGGCCTTCATGAAAGAACACTTTACCTTGATTGCTATCCTCGTCATATTAATCTTTAGTATCAATAGTTTTATCAATGCATTTGTATTCAGGTTGCTTAAGGAAACCTGGAAAAGTAGTTTGTATGCAGGTGCGTTGCTTTCTCAAATTGGTGAATTCAGCCTTGTACTATGCACAGTAGCCAAAAGCTTAAAATTGGTGGATGACTTTTCGTTTCAATTAACGCTGGCAGTCATTTCAGTGACGATGTTATTGTCTTCGGCATGGGTAGGTATTATTCGGAGCTTTTTATTTCGCACTTCAGTGATTGAACGGTAATACGAGTCTATCGGGGTGACTGTGCTACCTTAGCTGCATAGTGAGAAAGCGCTCAGATCTCACGCACTAACGTATTGAGATTATCAAATTGATATCACGTGAAGGTAACATCGCACGACCAGATTCAAGCCTCGCTCTGTGGCAGACCTTGCCAGTGGTGAGGTAAGTACCGCGGCAGGAAGCATCTTAGGTGATGCGAATGGCACTGGCACCGCTGCACAGTTTATGACACCGTTTAGATTCCAACAGCAAATGTTTATGTAGCTGATAACCGTAGCATTTGTAAGATTACAGCCGCTGGCAAGGTAAGAACACTTGCCGGAGGGCGATTCGGGCAGTTATGCCGACGGAGTTACAACTGATGCAACGTTTGTACGTGCAATCGGTGTAGCCATAGGTGCCTCGGGTAACGTGTATGTAACTGATGAACTTGATAATGGTATTCGTAAAATCACGATTCCATAGGCTTCATTTCACGTAGTTAGCTTTTTGTCTGGGCTTTTGTTTATTCTCCAAAAACTTGATTTTAAGCAAATCCTGCAAGAAAAGGTTCGAACTGGCGACCCTCCAGTCTACAAGGCAAAAAAAGCCTGAAATCTTTGCGATTTCAGGCTTTTTTAGGTTCGAAGTGATCTCCTTCAGTCTTAACAATCTTTAAAATTTCACGATTTAGAGGGCTCCATATTTGAACTGAACAGGAGTATTCGAACCTTTCCTATGCATATACCTATCCGTTATAACTATAATTATTAGCATCCACTGTGCCACACATAGAACACACTCTTAACCACACGGATGCCAAGTCGCAGTATTTTTCTTTAAATTTAGCGGCATAATAGACTAACCAGATATCTACTTTAAGAAACTAAATTTCATTTAATGCCCTTTCCTGTATAATCCCAATAAATAGCATATATGAAAAAAATTTTGTGCTTTTCCTTTATCATTTTAATAGTCTCCTGTAGTAAAGATGATGATAGTCCCACTACCATAAGTTCCGTAAAATTAAAGTGGTCAAAGGCTTTCGGCGGGAGTGGTATTGATAGAGGCTATGCCGTATCAAAGACAACCGACGGAGGAACTGTTGTTGTCGGGGGGACCACTACTGCAGATGGGGATTTTACCAGTAACCTCGGTGGGTACGATATGTTTGTGATTAAACTGGATGCTTCTGGCACGAAGCAATGGATCAAAACGTATGGTGGGTCTGACGATGAGTATGGCAATTCCGTCATTGCTACTGCTGATGGAGGTTATGCCATAGCGGGAGGCACATGGAGTACCGATGGAGATGTTTCCGGAAATCATGGAGGTTCCGATGGATGGGTTATTAAACTGGATGCTTCCGGTGCGAAGCAATGGGCAAAGACTTTTGGTGAAGAAGGTAATGATGAGATTCTTTCTATCATTACCACTTCGGATGGTGGCTATGTTATAGCGGGAACCTCTGCGAATGGAAATACCGATAATATCTGGGTGCTGAAACTAAGTAGCTCCAGTGCTATTGAATGGTCTAAAACTTTTGGAGCCTCATTTTGGCCTTTAACCCATCCTATGACTATTACTGCCGATGGTGGGTACGCCATAACTGGTTATACAAATAGTATCAATGACGACTTTAGTAATAACCTCGGTGGTGACGATATGTTTGTAATTAAACTGGATGCTTCTGGCGCGAAGCAATGGGCCAAAACTTTTGGTGGATCGGACGTTGAGTATGGCAATTCCATCATTGCTACTGCTGATGGAGGTTATGCCATAGTGGGAACCACCTGGAGCACTAATGGAGATGTTTCTGGGAATCATGGCGGTTCCGATGGGTGGGTTATTAAACTGGATGCTTCAGGCACGAAGCAATGGGACAAAACTTTTGGAGGGTCAGCTGATGACAATGGTAATTCCCTGGTAACTACTTCAAGTGGGCAATACATCATCTCAGGAAGTGTGGAGAGTGCCGATGGGGATGTGACTAAAAGGCATGGTTATCCTGATGGATTCATTATAGCGTTGGATGCCTCTGGTAATAAACTATTGGCTAAAACATTTGGTGGCTCTGACGGGAATGTGATCTTGCAAATGACAATTACAGCCAATGGGAAGTACATTGTAACTGCTGGATATACCAGCAGTACCGATAGAGATATTTCAGGCAATCATGGCTCTTACGATTGTTGGGTTATGCAATTGAAATTTTAATAGTTAAGAAAATCAAATAGTTAATCATATTGGGTTAAAAAACCTGATTTTAAGCAAATCCTGTAAGAAAAGGTTCGAACTACTGACCCTCCAGTCTACTTTTTCAAAAACCTTCAAAGCAATCTAATTTCGACAATTCGGTTCGATTGCTCTCCAGTTCATTTTTATGATTTCATGTAAAGACGTTGACTAACAGTAACTTGATCTGGCTCGATTCCTATTTTACATCGAAGTTAGGTTCTCAGACATTTTTTGAAAAATATCTAACAGCTAACTTCTTATTTCACTTTATGATTTAAATTAGTTCTTTACACAACAGACATGAGTGCGCAATTTCAATCTACGAAGGAACAAAATCAAAAATCTGAAATTTATTGACTTGAAGCTTGTGACAAACAGCGAAACTTCATCCTATGCAACTTAACATTACATGGATAAATACATTGATCCTCTTCGGTGCGTTGCAGGGATTGATCTTTACAGTCATCCTTTTATTCAACAAAACCCATCCCGGTGTAAAATTTCTGAGTGTGTTTATGCTGGTGCTGGTGTATAACGGATTTGAGACTCTCAACTGGAGTGCAGGCCTTGACAAGTACATTATTTTTTTTGACCTGTTCTCTTTTATTTTAATTTTCGCGCTAGGACCCAGCCTCTATTTATACATTCATACACTTCTGTATCCAGAAACAAAAATTTCGGGAAAGCAGATTCTGGCGCATTATGGTATTGTACTGTTTCAGTTAGCTTATCGAATGACGATAGCTATCATGTACTATCTGTGGAAGCTTTACGACATAAAAATAGAAATGGCACGTCCGCTCATGGGCATATTTTGGATATATGCCGAACCGTTGAGCATCCTTATTTTTCTTGCATATCTGGTGGCCTCGGTACGTCTGTTTAGGAAAGCGCATACTGCAAATAAAATGGCAGTTGTTTCCAAAGAAATACAGAAGCTTATTCACAAATGGGTAAAGGCGCTACTTGCTTGCATGGTAATACTCGGTGTGTGTTGGCCGGTGACATTTCTTGCGCCACGCTTTTTTGAAATTCCGTACGGCGCTCAATATTATCCCATCGAGTTGGTACTGGTGCTCTTTATTTATTGGATCGCTTTTACCGGTTACCACCGAACAAAAATGATTTATATGCAGGTGCCTTCAGTAACACAAGAGGAAGCAGAACAGTATCTTGCCCGCCTGCAGCAAGTCATGGAAGTGGATAAGCTTTTTCTTGACCCTGCACTAAGCCTAAAAAAAGTTTCTTCTCACACAGGCATATCAGCCAAAACCATATCGACTACACTTAACCAGTATTACCATCGCAGCTTCAACGATTTTATCAACGACTACCGCGTACGTGAAGTGAAAGACAAGCTTGCGAATATCAAAAACCAGCACCTCACTATCTCCGGTATTGCCTTAGAATCAGGGTTCAACTCGCAGGCCACGTTTCAGCGCGCATTTAAGAGTACTACGGGCGTGGCTCCTCGCGAATATCTGAATACGCAGTTACGAAGAAATGGGGAGAATCTGCATAGTAGTGGTTAAGGGTTCTTCAGGGTGTATGTCTGTTAAGGGAAAATTTGTGACACCAATAGTCGGTTCTCGGCGAATTGCAATTAGAATTTTGTTTTAGAAAACTAAAAATACAGTTCAAATCGAGATTTGAGCAGATTTTCGTGCATCTGTCTGGCTTCTTTGCAAGAAAAAATAAAATGAAGAGCTTCAGCGCAATCCTTTTTTTGATCTTTTTATTTTCGGTCACTACCAATGCCTTAGGGCAAGATACATTCATCACCCTTACCGGTAGAGTGTTGGATGCACAAACGGGGGAGGCAGTACCTTATGCGAACATACAGTTAAAATCGGGGAGCATGGGTACAGCCACCAATGCAGACGGAGAGTTTATTTTTAAAATTCTACAACGATCATCAGTCGATACATTATTGATTTCTTGCATTGGCTACAAAACCATTTTAATACAAGCTGACGGAAAAGCGTTTATGAACATTGCGCTCAACCCAGCCTCAATACTATTGACGGGGGTCACCGTAAAATCGGAAAGCGCTCTCTCTTTATTAAAGAAAGCCCTGACGAAAATCCCGCAGAATTACGATACATCAGCCGCCAGGCTTACAGCTTTCTACCGTGAGAATTTTTACCTTGGAGATTTTGAGCTCGCCTTCAACGAGTCAGTGCTGGAAATCAATAAAGTCTTTCACTACACCAAACTATTCAATGACCAGATACGCCTTATCAAAGGGCGAAAGAAGAACATTTCCTTCGGTCAGGATGGACAGTTTTTATTCTGGATCAGCAATATCTCCAACACCGCGCGCACTAGCCTGGGTGAGGACATGATCAAGTATAATCAGGAAAAGCGCACGGTTTTCAATCCTGACAATTACAGATTTTATGAATATGAATTCGGTGAAACTATCCGCGAAGATGACCGCGACATTCTGATCATAAATATTTTTCCAAAAGAAAAATCCAGAAAAGGTTTTTTGAAAGTCAAACTATATATCGATGAAGCATCGCTGGCCATCATCAAAATTTACATGGAGCTAACACCCAAAGGTATTGAGTATGTTAACAATCACCAGAAAGGTGGCGTTGCGTACACAATCATGTCGAAGGTAGTAAAAGCAACCCTTGATTTTTCTCACCTGAGCGTAACGGTCACCTATAAAAATTATAACAACAGATGGTACTTAAACAACATACATCGTCATTGGGAAGCGCTGGTCAATAGTAAAAAACGTAACATGACGAACAGACTTTGGCGTGCAGATATGGAACTGATGATAACGGATATCGATACAACCAGAATAACCTCTTTCACCGAAGGAAATATAGGCAACAGTCACTCGTCTATGGGAAACATGATCGGCAATAGCTATGACGAAGCCTTCTGGGAAAATTATAACATCCTGAAACCCGTGCTCCCGGATTCTTTGAAGACAAGCACTGATTCCAGCGAAGTAAAACTAAAACCGAGGGCACGTAACCGTTTGTATGGTTTTACACGTGCTGACACCCTGCGAGGAAAGATTTCGGAAATACGGTCATGCTACGACGTTTTATTTTACCACCTTGATGTGACTGTAAACATGGATCAACGATCGATAAAGGGCAGCAACCTGATACGGTTCAGAACCATCACACCATTCACAACCATACAAGTGGATTTGTATGCCAACATGAAAATTGAAAAAATACTTTTCAGAAACCAACCGTTATCCTATACGCGAGAATTCGATGCAGTGTTCATTAAATTTCCACGCGAGATAAAGCCGGGTGAAGAATCGGAGATCGTCATTTATTATGAGGGTATTCCGAAAATTCCCGACTGGTCGATCCCAATGAACGGCGGCGTGTTGTGGGACAAAGATTCGCTCGGTAACGCGTGGGTGCAAATGGTTTGCCAAGGCTCAGGTGCCAGCCTGTGGTGGCCCAACAAAGATCATTTGTCAGACGAGCCCGACAGTATGAAGATATGGATCACAGTCCCCTCTCAGTTCACAGAGATTTCAAACGGAAGACTGATTCGTAAAACACTCGTTCCAGGAAACCAGGTACGCTACGAATGGTTTGTGAGCTACCCAATCAATAATTACAACGTGACATTCAACATAGGCAAGTACGCACACCTCACCGATCAATACATAAGCGACGATACATTAACCATCGATTATTATGTAATGCCGTACAACAAAGACCGCGCGCTCTCGCTATTTGAACAGGTAAAGCCGATGCTTGCCTGCTATGAAAAACATTTTGGGAAATATCCCTTTCCAAGAGACGGGTTCACACTTGTAGAAAGCCTGTATCCTATGGAGCACCAGAGTGGTGTTTGCATTGGCAAGATACCTTCTGAAAATGCCAGCAATCCTAATCCATTGATGTGGCATGAGTCGGCGCATGAATGGTGGGGCAATGCCATCAGCTGCAAAGATATGGCCGATATGTGGATACATGAATCATTTGCAACCTATGCCGAGTCATTGATAATAGAGTGTGAACATGGAACCAACGCTGCTCTCCAGTATATCAACGACCATCGCAGTGCAGTTAAAAACACCGCCCCTGTGATAGGTGTATACGATGTCAATCATATTTTTTACGACATCCAGGATATGTATGAAAAAGGTATGCTGATGCTGAACACCTTCCGGCATGTGTTGAAAAACGACAGCACATGGTTTCAACTGCTGCGCGATATTCAGCAACACTTCCGCTACAAGACACTTACTTCTGATGAACTCATACAATTTATTAATACCCAGACAAAAACGGACTACTCTTATTTTTTCGATCAATATCTTAAGCACCCTGGACTACCACGGCTGGAAATTGCACTAACGGAAAAAGGCAGCGACACACTCGTTAAATTCCGGTGGCAAACTGATGTGTCGGACTTTCGGATGCCTGTAGACATTATCATCGCGGAGACCTCTGAACAACTCTATCCAACTGCTGAATGGAAAACGGTGACACTCAAAAATACTACGCCAAGTGAAGTTGAGGTGGATGA
Organism: Cyclobacteriaceae bacterium; assembly: GCA_035493595.1. Taxonomy (GTDB): domain Bacteria; phylum Bacteroidota; class Bacteroidia; order Cytophagales; family Cyclobacteriaceae; genus DATCRE01. The sequence continues at coordinate 13,438 of DATJHZ010000373.1, forward strand.
TGCAAAGTTTTTTGTAGACGTGATTCTCAATAATAAATTTTAAAATGTTAATGCATAGTTCATTAACACAAACAACAACATATCTACACACATTGCCCAACAATGAAAATAAACCAATCAGACTATTTATGTATGATGAGGCAATTTATGAACAAGTTATGAAGGAAGTATCTATTTCAGCTCTAAAAGAGATAACTTCTATCTCCAGCGTTTCGCATTAAAAATTTTAATTTTTATTAAGTCCTGAAGAAAAAGGTTCAAACTGGCGACCCTCAAGTCTCATAGATCTCTTGAAGAATAGCGAACAAAAAATTGTTTT
>DATJHZ010000374.1:0-7192 GCA_035493595.1 Cyclobacteriaceae bacterium
TTTTCCAACGCCGTTGGCGCCATCATGCTTTCATTACGAATCTTCTCCTGCAGTTTTAAGAAGCCTCCAATTAACGCTTCAGGTCGTGGAGGACAGCCAGGCACATAAATATCTACAGGTACAATTCTATCAACACCTTTAACAACATGATAGCCATGTTGCCAATAAGGACCTCCACAGTTTGAACATGAGCCCATCGAAATAACATAACGTGGCTCGGCCATTTGCTCATACAATCTTTTTATGCGGTCGGCCATTTTAAAAGTTACTGTTCCGGCTACAATCATCACATCGGCTTGTCGTGGTGTTGCTCGTGGGGCCATACCAAAACGATCCATATCGTATACCGTTGTGCCTGTGCTCATAAACTCGATAGCACAACATGCCAGACCGAACGTCATAGGAAACATAGATGATAATCTTGCCCAGTTGAGCAGATCATCAAGCTTTGTAACAATCACACCGCCACTTTCAAATTTCTGATCGAGTAATCCCATCTATTTATCCAGCGTTCAAGTTTATATGTTAACGATATTTTTCATTGATCTTTTCATACAACGCTCTCGGTACCGATGATTTGAATACGGTTGGCTTTGCTTCTGGTTTCACCCAATCGAGATACCCATTCACCCATGCATACGCGAGGCCAATGGCAAGTATGAAAATAAAGATCACCATCTCCATCATGGAGAACCATCCCCACACACCATTAGTTTCTTTGATGAGCGCTTCGTTTGCAAAAACTGTTGACCACGGAAACAGGAAAACAATTTCAACTTCAAAAAGAAGGAAAATAAGAGCTACAATATAAAATCTGATGTTGAACTGAGTCCAGGCTGGACCGGTAGACTCTTCTCCTGTTTCGTATGATGACAACTTTTCCGGGTTAGGTCTATCCGGACGAATAATTCTGGAAGCCAGAAACGCTACAAGAGCAAAGAGGATGGCCCCAACAATGAAGAGTAAAATTTCTCCGAATTCAGACAAATATGTTTGACTCATAGCTGAGCCAAAGATAGTGCGCACCTATCCCCCTTCAAAGGGAGAATAAAAATTATTGCTTCTTCTGTCTTCCTAAATAATGATCATCTGTCTTACCGTCTTCATCAAAATCAAGGAGACCTTCAAATTCAGCTACATTTTGATGCACTTTGGTTTTAAGCCGGTAAGTAACTGAAGTAGGTTTGGTTTGATTCATCACTAAAGTATCATCCTTTACCTCCCATCTTCCGCTCGCAGAAAACACCAGGCTATCCTTGAGATTGTAGTAATCAGAATGATACGTGCTGTCAGCTTTAAAAAAAGTACGGATCGGTTTAATCTGCAGAGTCTCTTCCCAGTTGGTGGAGTCTGCTTCATTTATTTTTTCTAGATCAGGAGTATTGTTGACCGTGGCCATGACAACCTTCAGGTAGATATTGCGCCACTCGCCAATCAAATCATTTCGTAACGTTGAGTTCTCCTCTTTCGGCTTTGTTGAACATCCCATCACCATACACAAGCAAACCATTACAATATTTTTCATATTGATCAATTATAGTTACTGAAAACTCATTTCCAGGCCGCGAGTATGATGCCCATAACCGTAAGCGAAACAATAGCATAACCCGCATTGATCAGAAACAATTTAAAAGACCTTTGCTCGAACAAATAATACGTGCCTAAAAATGTAGCTACCCAGCCAAAGCCAGCCAGAAATCCCCAGAGTGCTCCCATCTCAGGTTTGTCTTCAGGCCCCATAAACATGGCAAGGTTGATGGATGATATCAGTGCCAGGAAAAAGCTTAACCCAAACACCTTCACCATATTTGCTTTTTTAGTGGTCTCTTCTGTAAAACCATTTTCTTTCATCCAGGCTTTGCCTAATACAGCGGGCGAATACCAAATACCACCAATCACAAATGTTGATAGTGCTGACACGAGAATGGCCCAATAATTTATATGCATAGAATTTTATGTTTGGTTGACATATCGAAATTGCCGACTTTAACTTTGCTAATCAACTGTTGCCAACTGAAGCGGAAAAAAACGTGACTGAACCGGAAAATATTGCAACACATAAACATAACGTTAAGCTGGATGACCTCACTTTCAGATTAATCGGCATTCCTTTCTTCGGCATTTTCATTCCGCTTACAACCAGTCTGTTCGGCAACCTTACTTATCGAGATTTAGGGTATTGGTTAGGCTACATATATTTTATTACACTTGCTGCATTAATCTGGCAAGGAAACAGATTTCTTCTCTTCCGCACCCGGCAACGCTTCACGTGGTTTGACAGACCAATTGAGAAATTGATCTTATTAGTCATCAATAATATTTTCTATACAACGCCTCTCACCGTAGCATGGCTTTGTCTCTGGTATCAGTTTGCCGGATTTCCTTCGTCAGATTGGAGCGTTATTAAACTGGTTGCGTTGATCAATGTTATTTGTGTTCTGTTCGTAACGCATGTCTATGAAACTGTATTCATGTTACGCGAGCAACAAAATGAGTTTATCCGCAATGCTGAACTCTCGCAAGCCAAGGCTGAAGCAGAATTACAGGCTCTTAAAAATCAGATTGATCCTCACTTCATGTTTAATTCGTTAAACAGTTTATCTTATCTCATTTCTACTGATACTGAAAAAGCTAAGTTGTTTACAGAGAACCTCGCCGAAGTTTATCGCTATATTCTTTCACAGAAAGATCACAGTATGGTTATGCTTGAAGATGAATTGAATTTTGTATTCACGTATACCGAATTATTACAATTACGTTTTGGCAAAGCGCTTGAAATAAGAAATCATATCAGCGCAGAACAATCGAAAGGTTTTCTCATTCCTCCTATTTCAGCTTTTGTTGCATTAGAGAATGCCGTTAAGCATAATGAGATTTCAGAATCATCACCTTTATTTGTTGAGATTTCAATTGATGGAGAAAGTCTCATCATTCAAAATAAAATTCAACCTAAACGAAGTATTCAACATTCGTCTAAAATAGGATTGAAAAATCTTGATGGAAGATTTCGAATTATTGTTGGAAAGAGTATTTCGATTCAGGAAGAAAATAACATTTATGCTGTTAACTTACCTATGATCACGGCTCCTGCTTAAATTGTATCGCATGAAAGTATTAATTATAGAAGATGAACTTTTAGCGCAGGCAAAGCTGGAGTCTATGTTGCGCTTACTAGATCCTTCTGTTGAAGTGCTTGCCAAATTAACGAGCGTGAAAGAGTCTCTCCTTTGGTTTTCAAAGAATCAATCACCTGATGTAGCGTTCGTTGACATTCAGTTATCCGATGATCACTCCTTCGAAATATTCAGGAATCAGTCAATAACATGTCCAGTTATCTTCACTACGGCTTATGACAAATTTCTTCTGGAGAGCTTTGAGTTCAATTCCATTGATTATTTACTGAAACCCATCACGGAGAGCAAATTAAAACGTGCACTGAATAAAGTAAGAAACCTTGAGCAGCATTTCATTCAAAATAAATTAGAGTCATTGACAAGCAACTCGCCGAAACGAATTCTTGTTAAAAAAGGGGGCGAAATAATTTCCTTACAACTTGATGACGTTGCTTACATTTTTACCGATCATAAAATTACATTCATAAAAGATACTTCTGGCCGACAATTTATTTTAGATAAAACACTAAGTGAGTTAGAACTTGATCTTGATACAAAAAAATTCTTCCGGATTAACCGAAAATATATTGCTCATATTCAATCGATCGAGAAATTTAAATCAGACAATGGAAAGATTAAGTTGTACATGAAGCCAGAAATAAAGGAAGAAGTACATGTTAGCAAGGAAAATGCGCCGCTGTTCAGAAACTGGATGGAAAAGCCTTAAACAATTATACGATTAGCTTGATGTCATTGTGTAAAAACAGTACATTGAAATCAAATACTAACCACCAATGAATTTAAATGTTGATGCCAAAAAAGAGAACACCTACGATGCCATTGTAGTAGGTACAGGAATAAGTGGTGGGTGGGCTGCCAAAGAGCTTACTGAAAAAGGATTGAAGACTCTTGTGCTCGAACGCGGTCGTGATGTAAAGCATGTGATTGATTATCCAACCATGACGAAAGACCCGTGGCAACTTCCAAACGCCAATCGTCTTTCGCCTGAAGAGTTGAAATTCTACCCGGTGCAATCCAGAAACGGAGTATCGCAAGCAACTAAACACTGGTGGGTAAAGGATACTGAAAATCCATACACCGAAGTCAAACCCTTCGACTGGATTCGTGGATATCATGCAGGAGGTCGCTCTATTATGTGGGGTAAACAAACTTATCGTTTATCAGATATTGATTTTGAAGCCAACGCAAAAGAAGGCATTGGTGTCGACTGGCCAATCCGCTATAAAGATTTATCGCCGTGGTATGATTATGTAGAAACTTATATCGGTGTAAGTGGAAAAGCAGAAGGACTTCCTCAGCTTCCAGACGGCAAATTTCTACCGCCTATGGATTTGAATTGTGTTGAAGAAGTTTTTCGTGATCGCGTTGCTGAGAAATTCAATGGTAGAAAAATTACAATTGGTCGCGTTGCTCATTTAACTGCAAAGCTTCCTCATGATCCTGATCGTGGCATCTGTCAATCACGCAACATGTGTGATCGCGGTTGTCCTTATGGAGCTTACTTCAGCAGCAACTCATCTACATTGCCAGCAGCCACCAGAACTGGTAACATGACATTGCGTCCACACTCTATTGTTCATTCTGTTATTTACGATGAAACAAAAGGTAAAGCTGTCGGTGTACGTGTACTAGATGCTGAGACAAAACAAGAAATAGAATTCTTCGCCAAGATAATTTTCCTCAACGCTTCAGCTTTGGGAAGCACATTCATTTTAATGAATTCTGTTTCCAACCGATTCCAAAATGGTTTAGGTAATGGCAGCGGTCAGCTTGGTCACAATTTGATGGATCATCATTTCCGTGCAGGAGCTGAATGTGAAGTTGAGGGTTATGATGATAAATATTATATCGGGCGCAGACCTAACGGACTTTATATTCCACGATTCAGAAACATTGGTAATGACAAGCGTACCGATTATGTGAGAGGTTTTGGTTACCAGGGAAGTGCAGGTCGTGAAGGATGGAACCGTGGCGTATTGGAAATGGCCTATGGTGAAGACCTGAAGAATGAATTAACCAAACCAGGTACCTGGACTATTGGCATGACAGGCTTCGGTGAATGCTTACCATACTATGAAAATCATATCAGCCTCAATCATGATAAGAAGGACATCTATGGTTTACCAACGTTGAGCATTGACGCCGAATACAAAGAGAATGAAAAAGCCATGCGCAAAGACATGATGGCAAGTGCTGCTGAAATGTTTGAAGCTTCAGGCTTTAAAAATGTTGAAACGTTTGATCGCGCTGCACACATGGGGCTTGGTATCCATGAAATGGGAACTGCCCGTATGGGTAAAGATCCTAAGACTTCAGTGTTGAACAAATGGAATCAGGTACACGAAGCTCCAAATGTTTTTGTTACTGATGGTGCAGCCATGACATCATCTGCTTGTCAGAATCCATCGCTTACCTATATGGCATTGACAGCTCGTGCTGCAGATCACGCAGTAAGTGAATTGAAGAAAGGAAATCTATAATTGATTAAAAAGTTAACAGTAGTTCCAAGTTCAAGGTTTCAGGTTGGCTGGCGCAAGCAACGTGGAACTTTGAACCTGGAACCAAGAATCTTAAACGATCATGATTTAATAACAGATAACTATCAACAATAAAAAAATGAACAGAAGAGAAGCCATACAACGAACAGCTCTTGCATTAGGGTACGCTATTTCTGCGCCTGCCATCATGGGTGTTTTAAATGGTTGTAAAGCAACACCTGAACTTGCTTTCAAGCCTGCCTTCTTCTCCGAAGGACAAGCCCGATCAATTGAAGCGTTATCTGAAATTATAATCCCCAAAACAACTACACCGGGTGCTAAAGATGTTGGTGTTCCACTCTTTATTGACACCATGCTTAAAGAGGTTTACACTAAAGAACATCAGGATGCTTTTCTAAAAGATCTTACAGCCTTTGAAGATGATGCAAAGAAAACTTTCGGCGACAGCTTTGGTGAATGCAGTGCTGCAGATCAGTTAACACATTTCAAAAAATATCATGATGCAGCGTTTGTTAATCCTATTAAGAAGCCTGCATTAGGTTGGTGGAATCCACGTCCGGCAGAAGAGAAACCTTTTATATTGAAAGTAAAAGAACTTGTGTTGCTTGGTTTCTTCACGAGTCAGATTGGAGCAGAAGAAGTATTGCAATACAAGCAAGTACCCGGGCCGTTTAAAGGCTGTGTACCATTGGCAGAAGTTGGAAAAACGTGGGCAACATAATTCATATCTGGGGGATCATTCGAGAATTTCTTAAAGTTTGATTAAAACAAAATTTGTCAATATGGACATGCATCGTTGCTGACTATTATTGCATCTTATTGGCGCAGGCAAGTGACCCAAACCCCGGCCAAGTATATGCTGAAAAAGATCCTTATCGTTTCGACATTAAGTTTGTGCGCCGCCATTGCAAACGGGAATGACATTTCAAAAAAGTACTTTGCAACTCCACATCGTATAACGCTGCAAATTCCTGATGCAGGATTTTCATCGCGACATCACGGCCGCCATATGCCAAGACGACGCTCAGATTGCTTCTACTCTGGTTTTGGTGTTAGTTTTTTTGCGATTTACGATCCACACAATAATGACAATGCTGCAGGCGGTCCGGCCTTTACATTAACAACTGGTATACACCTGATACGAAAGCAGACTTTTTCTATTACGTTGGATGTGCCACTGTCGGTCGGAGGGTACAAAAGTATATATGGTTTGGCTGACCTGCCCGTAATGCTTGACCTTAATATTGGCGCAGCAAGTGGAAACTCTGACGCAGTCTTAGGGCTTCGTGTTGGGACAGGAATCGGAGCATCTCTCTCTGAGATCGGGAACCGATATGGCTCAATGGATAAACCTATAGTCGGTTATGAATGGGGCGTCCGATGCAATTTCGGCGTTGTCTTGGGATCAAAGAAATCGAACGACAAATTTATGTTACTCTACACTTTTCGTTCAGATCGGGAACCAGGAACCGGCAATCTGTTTGGACTCGGAATCCATCTAATTGAATTCTGATAGCAAGCACTACCTTGTGACGCCTCGATACTCCTCTCTCTTCATTT